>NZ_JBHWZH010000006.1:0-83291 GCF_042728285.1 Streptomyces sp. NPDC060194
GCTCCTCGGCGACCGAGGAGCCCCGACGCCCGCGTCAGCCGTGCAGCCGCACCGGGAACGACTCCAGGTCGTTCTGCGTCAGCACCGGCAGGTTGCGGATCTCCTCCGCCGGCACCGCGAGCCGCAGCCCCGGGAACCGCGCGAACAACGCCGGCAGCGCGACCGCCGCCTCCAGCCGGGACAGCGCCGCCCCCGGGCAGATGTGCGGGCCGTGCCCGAACGTCATGTGCCGGGCGGGGGAGGGGCGCGTCACGTCGAACGCGTCCGCGTCCGCCCCGTGCTGCTCGGGGTCCCGCCCGACGGCGCGGTAGGAGATCACCACGCCCTCGCCGCGCGGGATGACCTGGTCCCCGACCACGATGTCCTCGGTGGCGAACCGCATCAGCAGATGCGTGGTGGGCGTGTCCCACCGCAGCGTCTCCTCGATCACGGTCTCCCACGCCACCTCGCCGTCGAGCACCAGCCGCAGCTGCTCGGGGTGCGTCAGGAGCGCGCGCACGGCGTTCAGGATGAGCCCGATCGTCGTCTCGTGCCCCGCCGCCACCATCGCCTTCAGGTTGCCGAGCACCTCCTCCTGCGTCAGCGGCTCCCCGCCGTCCTCGGCCAGGATCAGCGCACTGGTCAGGTCGTCGCCCGGCCGCGCGGTCTTCTCCCGGATCAACTCCGTGTAGAACACGTCCAGTTCGGCGATGACGGCCATCCGCTCGTCGTGCGGGGTGAGCATCGAGAAGAACGCCTTGTACGCGCGCGTCAGCATCGGGTGCTCGGACTCCGCCACCCCCATCAGCTGCCCCACGACCCGCATCGGCAGCGGCTGCGCGAACACCGACTTGAGGTCCACCACCCCGTCGACGGCCTTCGCCTCCAGCGCGTCGAGCAGCTCGTGGGTGAACTTCTCGATGTCCGGGCGTATCGCCTCCAGCCGCCGCGGCGTGATCGCCTGCGAGGTCTTCGCGCGCAGCCGCCGGTGCTCGGCGCCGTCCACGGTGAACATCGACCGTCCGGCGTCGATCATCCCGATCAGCGGCCACTCGTGCGTCACCGCACCGCTCTGCCACAGCCCCCACGCGTCCAGCCGCTTCACCAGCCGCGGATCGGTCAGCAGCCGGCGCGCCACCGCGTGGCTCGTGACGGCCGTCGCGGGCACCCCGAGCAGCTCGATCCGCGCGAGCGGCGCCCGCTCGACGAGCCACGCCGTCTCCCCGTCGAGGTCCCCGACCATCGGGTCGACGGTGAGCGTGGCGGCGGCGTACGGGCAACCGGTCATGACGGGCCTCCGGGTGTGGGTGCGGTCGGTACGGGGGTGAAGCGGACGGGCAGCGACGTCATGCCGCGCAGGAACGGCGACGGACGCCGCACGAGGGTGTCGGCCGGCACGCTCAGCCCGACGTCCGGGAGCCGGTCGAGGAGCACCTCGATCCCGGTCCTGGCGATGATCTCCGCGATCTCCTGGGCGGGGAACGGGCAGCGGTACTCGCCGTGGCTGAAGGAGAAGTGGGCGCTGTTGCCGCCCTGCCCCGACCCGCCCTCCGTCGGCAGGCTCTGCCGGATGAGCGGGTCGGCGTTCGCGCCCGCCAGACCGAGCAGCAGCAGGTCCCCGGCCCTGATCCGCCGGCCGGCGAGGTACACGTCCCGCGCCGCCCAGCGCCCGGCCAGGATCTGCGTCGGGGTGTCCTCCCACAGCACCTCGTTCATGGCCTGCGCGACGCTGTGCCGGCCGCCGGTGAGCGAGGCGGCGAACCGCGCGTCGGTGAGCATCAGCCGCACGGAGTTGCCGATCCAGTCCGCGGTCGGCAGGTGCCCGGCGGCCGTGACGGCCATCAGGTCGAGGACGTACTCCTCGTCGCCGAACGGCTCCGGGTCGGCCAGCATCCGCGAGGCGACGTCGTCGCCGGGCGTGCGCCGCTTCACGGCCAGCAGCCGCCCCATGTGCGCGCCGAACTCGTTCTGCGCCTCCTGCGCCTCCGGCCCGCCGTCGGCCAGCAGGGTGAGCAGCTCGGCGATCCGCGCCCCCTCCGCGTCCGGGAAGCCGACCAGCCGGGCCAGGACGCGCACCGGCAGCAGGTTCGCGTAGGCCGGGACGAGATCCGCCCGGCCCCGGTGGCAGAAGGCGTCGATCAGAGCGTCGGCGATCTCCTCGCACGTCCCGCGCAGCGCGAACGGGTCGACCTTCTCCAGCGCCGGCCCGACCATCGCCGCGTGCCGCCGGTGCTCGGCCCCGGCCGTGAAGTAGATCGACGGCAGCGGCCGCCCCACCATCGGCAGCAGCGGCCAGTCGTCGGGGATGTTCTCCCACTGGTTCCACAGCCGTACGTCGCGGGGGAACGTCTCGGCCTCCGTGGTCACGTGGTGCACCTCGCGGTAGCCGATCACCAGCCAGGCGGGCACCCCGCCGGGCAGCTCCACGGGCACGACGGGCCCCTCGTCCCGCCGCATCTCGCGGTAGAGGGTCTCCGGATCGGTGACGAACCGCGGCCCGCCCAGCGGCACGGCGGACCCGCCCCGTACCGGACAGCGGCCGCCGTCGACGGGCACCTCGGGCGGTAACGGACTGCGGGGGGAGGCAGAGGACGACAAGGCGGAGTCTCCAGGTGTGGGGGGCTCACTCGCGCTGCAGTTCGATCAACGCGGCCTCACTATAGGCAAGTTGAGCCACCCCCACACCGCCCGTCTCGCGTGCCGGTCGCCGATGGGCGCTCATGGGCGGTGCTGTGCGGAACTGTGCCGTCGCGAGCGCCCCACCGGCGCACACGGCGCCGCGGTGGTCAGGCCCGCACCGGCCCGACCACCGCGGAGAACGGCCTCCCCCGCCCCGTGCTCCTACGCCTTCCACGCCCCGAGCATGTCCGTCATCGCGTCCGTCAGCGCCCGCTGCAGCAGCGGCCCGTAGGTGATCCGGCGGACACCGAGCCGCCGGAACCGCTCCAGGTCGTGCGCGACGGGGTGCGCGGTGGAGTTCACCGGGACGCCCACCGCGCCCGTCACCGCCGCGAGCAGCTCGTCGTCGTCCTGGATCCTGACCGGGTAGACGCTGTCCGCCCCGGCCCGCTCCATCGCCCGCATCCGCTCCACGGCCTCGTCGAGGACGGCGGCGGGGTCCTCCGCGTGCGCGAAGAGGTCGGTGCGCCCGTTGACCCACACCGGCACCCCGGCGTCGTCGGCCGCCGCCCGCAGGCCGGCGACGTACTCCGCGTGCTCCTGCGTGCCGCGCACCCGGCCGCCCTCGGAGTGGACGGTGTCCTCGACGTTGAGCCCCACGCCCCCGACCCCGACCAGCCCCGCGATCAGGTCCGCGGGCCGCTGCCCGTACCCGGCCTCCAGGTCCACCGACACCGGCACGTCGACCGCGGCGATGATCGGCCGGACCGCGGCGAGCACCTCCTCGAAGCTCTGCCCCTCCTGGTCGCTCGCCCCCCGGGAGTCGGCCAGCGGGTGGCTCCCGACGGTCAGCGCCGGGAACCCGGCCTCGACGGCCGTCCGCGCCGACCACACGTCCCACACGGTCGGCAGCACCAGCGGCCGGTGCTCGGCGTGCAGTGCCCTGAGTCGTCGAGCCCGCTCGACGGTGTTCTCCAGATCCATACCACCGACGCTACCCCCGGGACCCCGCGGACACCGGTCCGACGGGTGCGACGCCCGCCGGGCCCGTCACCCCCCGAGGACCTCCGCCAGGAACCGGGCCTCGTTGCGGCCGAGGCCGGTGGCGATGACGGCCTCCCCGCCGCTGATCGGGGTGGCGACGGCGACTCGGACGATGAGCCGGGAATCGCCCTGGACGATCGCGACGGCGTCGGTCGGCGGTGGACGCTCGTGAAGGCGGTCGGTGAGGTCCTCGAAGTCGGCGGCGTCCTGTTCCAGGAACGCCACGCGGAGCTGCCAGCCCTCGGCGCCCGGATCGGGGTTCCTGATGGCCTCGACCGTCCGGAACTGCTCGACGGTCATACCGGGGGCGTCGGAGACCACGACGCACAGTTCGCGGTCGTCGGAGGTGAACCCCCGTCCCGTCGGCACCGCCGGCAGGGGCGTCGCGAGCGGGTTGCTCTCCGGCGCGCTGCCGTCCGGGCACACTCCCGGCTGCTCGCTCTCCACCTCCAGGAAGCGCACCGGCCCGTCCGGCGGCGCGGCCGGTCCAGGACCGGCCGGCGCCCAGGGCCGCCAGACCACCAGGCCGGCCACCATGCCCACCACCGCGGCGGCGGCGAGCCACCAGGCCGGACGCCGGCCGCGGCCCCGAGGCGGCCCGCCGGCCGGACCGGTCCCGGCACCGGGACCGCGCGCCGGCGCGAACCGCGCCGTCCGATCCGGCGGCCGGACCGGCCCCGTCGGCGCGTCGGGATCGACCCGGTCTGCCAACTCCCTGACGAAGGCCACGCGTTGTGCGCGATGCGCCTCGATCGCGGCCGTCCACCGGCGGCCGAGGACGCCGTCGGCGCTCGTGCCGGGGTGCTCCGTGCCGAGGGCCTCCGCACACAGCGCGACGACCGCGGCCGGGCTCGGCCGCTCCCGCGGGTCCGCCGCCAGGCAGGGCACCACGAGGTCGCGGAGGCCCGACGGCAGCCGGGAGACGTCGGTGTCGCCGGTCGCGGCCCGCACCAGCAGCTCCACGGCCGAGATGGCCTCCACGTCCCGGTACGGCGGCTCCCCCACGGCCAGGTAGTGCAGCGTCGCACCCAGCGAGTACACGTCGGAAGCCCCGGTCGTCGGCTCCCCGCGGGCCTGCTCGGGCGAGGCGTACGCGACGGTGCCCAGCGCCGTCTGGGTGCGGGTGAGGTCGTGCGCCTGCGAGATCCCGAAGTCGATCAGGCGCGGCCCCTCCAGCGGCAGCAGCACGTTCGACGGTTTGACGTCGCGGTGCACCAGTCTCGCCGCGTGCAGGTCGGCGAGCGCCTCGGCCATCCCTGCGGCCACCCACCGCAGCGCCCGCCCGCCGAGCGTGCCGCACCCCTCCACCAGTTCCTTCAGCGACGGCGCCGGAACGTACTCCTGCGCCATCCACGGCACGGCGGCGTCGGGGTCCGCGTCCACCACGCTCGCCGTGTACACCCCGCGCACCCGCCGGGCCAGCGCGACCTCCCGGGCGAACCGCCTGCGGTCGTCCGCGCTGTCGGTGAGCAGCGTCTTCAGCGCCACCGTCCGCCCCGCGGGCGTCCGCGCGAGATGCACCCGCCCCATCCCGCCGTGCGCCAGCTCGGCCAGCACGGTGAACCGCCCGAACCGCTGCCCGGGCACCATCCCGGCGTCCCGCATCGCCACCCCCTCCCGCCCCCGCGAGGACATACCCCCGCGGAGGCGGGACGACGCCCCCGGTGCGGCCTCAGGCCTCCTCGCCGCCCGGCCCGTACAGCGCCGCGATGTCCTTGGAGTCCAGCCACCGCTCGTAGGTCGGCGACTGCGGCCACCCCTCGGGGGAGTCCTGCCACTCCTCCTGCCGCCCGTACGGCAGCAGGTCGATCAGCGGGAACGTCTGGCTGAGCTGCTCCGTGCCGCGCCCGTCGGTGTGCCACGTACGGTAGACCCGCTCGCCGTCGCGCAGCAGCACGTTGACGGCGAAGCCGCCGCCCTCGGGTGCGCCGAGATCCGCGCCGAACGGGCTGTCCGCGGTCGAGTACCAGGTCATCCGGTTGCCCACCCGCCGCCTGTACGCGAGCGCCTCGCCGATCGCCCCCTGGGTGACGATCACGAACCGGGCGTCGTAGGCCTCCAGGAACGCGAGCCGGGTGAACTGCGCGGTGAACCCCGTGCAGCCCCCGCACTGCCACTCCTTGCCCGGCGACCACATGTGGTGGTAGACGATCAACTGCCGCCGGTCGCCGAACACGTCGACGAGCCGGACCGGCCCGTCCTCGCCCTCCAGCGTGTAGTCCGGCAGCTCCACCATCGGCAGCCGCCGGCGCTGCGCGGCGATCGCGTCCAGCTCCCGCGTCGCCGCCTTCTCCCGGACGCGCAGGGCGTCCAGCTCCCGCCGCCAGGTGGCGGTGTCGACGACGGGAGGCAGTGCGTCAGTACTCATGTCGGTCATCCCTCGGTGCGCGAAGTCGGTCTCCTCACGGGGCAGACCGCCGCCGCCTCCGAAACTCATCGCCGCACCCGCAGAAACCCGCCTCGCCCTCCGCGGCGACCCGCCGGCACCGACCCGCGTGATGACTTTCCGCCCCCGCAGCCGTCATACCTGTGACAGCACACGACGCGACCGAAGGATGACGCGATGGGCACCGACACACGGCCGGAGCACCCCGACCGGACCGCACTGAACGAGGCCGACGAGGCCGCGTTCGCGGAACTGACCGAACGGCACCGGCGCGAGCTCCACGTGCACTGCTACCGCATGCTCGGCTCGTTCGAGGACGCCGAGGACACGGTGCAGGAGACCTTCCTGCGCGCCTGGCGCAAGCGGGCCGCCTACGAGGGCCGCTCGACCGTGCGGGCCTGGCTCTACCGGATCGCCACCAACGCCTGCCTGGACCTGCTCGCCAAGCTCCGCCCCGAACCGGCGACCGGCGGCGAGGTCCGCTGGCTCCAGCCCTACCCCGACCGCCTCCTCGACGAACTGCCCGCCCTCGCCGCAGACGAGCCGGAGGCCCTCGCCGTCGCCCGGGAGACCGTCGAGCTCGCCTACGTCGCCGCCGTCCAGCACCTCGCCCCGCGCCCCCGCGCGGTCCTGATCCTGCGCGACGTGCTGACCTGGCCGGCCAAGGACGTCGCCGAACTCCTCGGCGACTCCGTGAACTCCGTCAACAGCGCCCTGCAACGCGCCCGCGCCGGCCTGCGCGAGCACCTGCCCGCCGAACGCCAGGACTGGACCGGCGGCGAACAGGACGCCGGCACCCGCGCGCTGGTCCGCCGCTACACCGACGCCAGCGTCGCCACCGACGTCGAGGCGCTCGCCGCGCTGCTCCGCGACGACGTCCGCTGCTCCATGCCCCCCACCCCGGGCGTGAGCACCGGCCGCGACACCGTGATCCGCGGCTGGGTCGACGACGGCTTCCAGGACCTGAAGGGCCTGCGCGCCGTCCCCACCTCCGTCAACCGGCAGCCCGCCGTCGCGTTCTACCTGTGGCGGGAGGACGAGGACGCCTACCTGCCCCTCACCCTCGACGTCCTTCGCGTCTCCGGCGGCGCGATCACCGAGATCACCACCTTCCACGCCGACCGCTTCCCCCGCCTCGGGGTGCCGGAGCGCCTTCCGGCGGGGGAGGAGCGGTAGGCGGGGCGTCAGGCGGTGGGGTCCTCGGGGATCGGGTGCACCTCGACCGGGTCGCCGCCCGGCTTCCCGCCCGGGCCGGGACACGACGAGGCCCGCGCGGCGATCTCGATCGCCCGCGCCTCGCTCGCCACGTCCACGACCCAGTACCCGGCGAGGATCCCACCCTTGATCGACGGCCCGTCCGTCACCTGCGGCGCCCCCTCCGCGCCCGCCCGTACGGTCTTCACCAGGCCCGGCCCGCCGAGCCCCCGCGCCTCCACCATCTCGCCGGCCGCGGTCAGCTCGGCGTTGAGCGCCTCCATGTGGGCGAACATCGCCTGCATGTCCTCCGGGCCGTACCCCGCCATCATGCCGTCCCAGCCGTCGGCGTCCACGTTCAACTGGATCATGTACAACATCGTCCGCTCCTCGTCGTCGAGCCTTCTCGTACCGTGCCGAAGGGTGGACCGCTCCTCGCGGGGAAAATCATCGCTCCCGAGCCGCCCGACCCCGCGGCGAGGGGCGGCGGACCCGGCGGACCGGCGGTGCGGTAGCGTCGCGGCCTCACCACAAGAGGGGGGCCTCGTGCGGAAGACACACGTCCGACATGCGTTCTCGCTGACCCCGCTGCTCGTCGCGGCGCTGGTGTCCTGCACCGCGGTCGACAGCGGCGGGCCGCTCAGGCCCGCGCCCCCGACCCGGAGCGCGCCGGCCGCCACGCCTTCCGACGCCGAGCCCGACCCGTCCGCCGGGCAGGACGACGGCGCACCGCAGCCCCCGCCCTCCCCGGGCCCCGAACTGGTCCGCGACGCCTTCGCCGGCCTGCAGGCCACGCTCAACGACACCTGCACCCCCGGAGCGGGCGACTGCGCGTACTTCCTCGGCCGGGTCCACGAGGAACTGACCGGCCTCGACGAGGCGATGAAGGCCGACCCCAAGGGCCCGGGCCACTTCCCCGAGCCCATCGAGTGGATCGCGGAGCTCGGGACGACCCTGAACGGCGACACCTCCACCGAGAACCTCGAGACCCACCGCACCGACCTGATCGGCGTCCGCGACCGCATCAACACCTGGATGCAGGACCACCCCGACGACTACCGCTGACCGCCCCGCCTCCCGCTCCCCAGGACGGCCGTCCGCGGCGGGGATACCTTCGTGGTTCATGAGGACACCAGGCGAGCCGCACCCCGGTCCCGCGTCGAGCCGCCGGACGCTCCTGCTCGCCGGGGTCGCCTCCGCGACCCTGACCGCCGCCGGCACCGGGCCCGCCGCGGCGACCGACCCCCCGGACGGCCCGCGCCCCGCCACGCCCGCCCAGGCGCTGGACGCCCTGACGGCCGGCAACCGCCGCTGGCGCACCCTCCACCAGACCCATCCGCACGAATCCCGCTCCGTGCGCGTCAGCCTGGGCGCGGGGCAGCACCCCTTCGCCGTCGTCCTGGGCTGCGTCGACTCCCGGGTCCCCCCTGAGCTCGTCTTCGACCAGGGGCTCGGCGACCTCCTCACCGTGCGCACGGCGGGCGAGGTCCTCGACGAGGCGGTCCTCGGCAGCGTCGCCTTCGGCGTCCTCGAACTCGGCATACCGCTGGTCGTCGTGCTCGGCCACGCGTCGTGCGGCGCCGTACGCGCCGCCGTCGAGGCTGACGCCTCCGGCGAAAGGCTGCCCGCCCACATCCAGTACCTGGCCGAGCAGATCACCCCGTACATCGACCGCACCCGGACGGGCGACGCCCGGGTCGACGCCACCGTCGACGCCCAGGTCAGAGGCGTCCGCGCCAGACTCGCCGCAGAACCCGACCTCGCGGGCCGGATAGCCGACGGCCGCCTCGCCGTCGTCGGCGCCCGCTACGCACTCGACACCCAGCACGTCCACCGCCTGGCCTGAACCGTCACCGTCACCGCCACCGCCGCCGCCGCGGGCAGCGGTGTGCCGCCGCCGTTACGGGGGAGCGTCAGCCCCGCAGGGCGCGCAGGCACTGCGCGGTGGCCGCCGCGAGCGAGGCAAGGTACTCCGGGGGCATCGCAGCGCGGACGACCATCGCCCGCCAGTAGAGCGGGCCGGAGACCAGGTCGAGCGCCAGGCCCTCGTCGATCCCCTCCGCGAGCTCGCCCCGGGCGACCGCCGCGCGGACGATGTCGCTGGCCACCGACGTCTGCCCCTCGCGCAGTGCCTTCTGCAGTGCCTCGGCGATCTCCGGATTGCGGGCCGCCTCCGCCTGCAGGTCCGGGATGACCTGCCCGGCCACCGGATGGAGCAGCGCCCGCGAGCCGACCTCGTAGAGGAGCCGCAGGTCGCCCTCCAGCGAGCCGGTGTCCGGGCAGGGCAGTCCGTCGACGGCGACGGCGGAGAGCAGGTCGAGGACCAGGTGCAGTTTGGAGCGCCAGCGCCGGTAGACCGCGGTCTTGCCGACGCCGGCCCGCCGGGCGACGCCCTCGATGGAGAGCCGTCCGTAGCCCACCGCGGCCATCTCGGCGAAGACCGCGTCCCTGATCGCCTCGGTCACCTCTGCACGCAGCACCGCCGCCCCCGCGGGAGTCCGCCGCTCCCCGGCGGCCGGTCGTGCGCCGCCGGACGGGGCCGTTGCGGTCGGGTCGGCGGGTGAGGCGGAGGGCTCGGGAGGCATGCGACGAGCATACGACGCCACGCCGGGACGGTTGCGTATCGACGTCCTCTGCCCTAGCTTCGACGTGACGACGAAACGGTACCGTCGCGACGTTCACGGCCGGGGTCGCACGGCGCTCCCGCGCGCCCCTTCCCCGGCGGACCGACCGCAGCCCCGCCCCCTTGTCCGGAAGGCCGTCCCATGAGCCCCGTCCTCGACGCCCCCGCCGCCCCGCGCCCCGCCCCGCCACCGCTGCCGCCGGGAGAGCTCGCCGCACTCCACGGCCTGACCGCCGTGGGCGCACGGCCCCCGCTCGGCCGCTATCTCGCCGAACTGTGGCGCCGCCGCCATTTCGTGACCGCGCTGGCCTCCGCCCGACTCGCCGCCCGGTACAGCCGGGACCGGCTCGGACAGCTGTGGCAGGTGTTGACCCCCCTGCTCAACGCGGCCGTCTACTACCTCGTCTTCGGACAGCTCATGGGCGCCGGCCACGCCGTCCCGGACTACGTCCCGTTCCTGGTCACCGGCGTCTTCGTGTTCACCTTCACCCAGGCCTGCGTCATGGCCGGCACCCGCGCGATCAGCGGGCAGCGCCCCCTGGTCCGCGCCCTGCACTTCCCACGTGCCGCCCTCCCCGTCGCGCTCTGCCTGCAGCAGTTCCGGCAACTCCTGTTCTCCATGGGCGTGCTGATCGCGATCGTCCTCATGAGCGGGGTACCGCCTACCCCGCACTGGATCCTCGCCGTCCCCGCCCTGCTCCTGCAGGCCCTGTTCAACACCGGCCTCGCCCTGGCCGTCGCAAGGGCCGCGGCCCGCACACCCGACCTCGCCCAGCTCATGCCGTTCGTCCTGCGGACCTGGATGTACGCCTCCGGCGTGATGTTCGCCCTGCACCGGCTCGGCGACCGGCACGAGATCCCCGCATGGGTGCCGACCGCGCTGCAGTGCAACCCCACCGCGGTCTACATCGACCTGGTCCGGTACGCGCTGATCGACTCCTTCCGCGACGACCCGGCGACGCACCTACCGCCCCACATCTGGACGCTGGCGCTCGGGTGGGCCCTCCTCGCCCTCGTCGGCGGATTCGTCCTCTTCTGGCAGGCGGAGGAGAGCTACGGCCGTGACTGACGTCCCGCACCGACCCACAGCACCCGCGTCCGTGCCATCGGGCACCGCACCCGCCGACCTCCTGCCCACCGTCGTCGTCGACGGCGTCGACATCGTCCACCGCGTGGCCGGCTCCCGCCGGGTGCACGCCGTCAAGGGCGTGACGTTCACCGCCCACCGGGGCGAGGCCATCGGCCTCGTCGGCACCAACGGCTCGGGAAAGTCCACCCTGCTCCGCGCGATCGCCGGCCTGCTGCCCTGCGAGCGCGGCCGCATCCACACCGGCGGACAGCCCTCCTTCATGGGCGTCAACGCGGCGCTGATGGACGACCTCACCGGCGAACGCAACGTCGTCCTCGGCTGCCTGGCGATGGGCATGACCCGCGCCCAGGCCCGCGAGGCGCGCTCCGGCATCATCGCCTTCTCCGGCATCGACGACGACGGCGACTTCTCCTCGCTGCCCATGCGCACCTATTCCTCCGGGATGAAGGCCCGCCTGCGTTTCGCGATCGGCGCGGCGAAGGACCACGAGGTCCTGCTCGTCGACGAGGCCCTCGCCACCGGCGACGCCGCCTTCCGGCGCCGCTCCGGACGCCGCATCCGCGAACTGCGCGAGCGGGCCGGCACCGTCTTCCTGGTCAGCCACAGCAACACGGCCGTCCGCGACGCCTGCGACCGGGTGCTGTGGCTGGAACGGGGCGAGCTCCGCATGGACGGGCCGACCGAGGAGGTGCTGGCGGCGTACACCGCCTTCACCTCCTCCTGACGGGTGCCCGCCCGGGCGCGGCCCCTCCCGCCGCCGCTACGGGCAGGAGGACGTGCTCTGGCCCAGGATGTGGGCGTCCGCGTTGTTCGCGGCCTTGACGTAGGCGGCCCCCTTGCCGCGGCGGTCGTAGGTCTTGTTGAAGTCGTCGCCGAAGTCGACGATGAACCGCACCTTGTAGCACCAGCCGGCGTCGATGCGCAGGGTGTCCCAGTCCTCCCGGTACGGGGTGTGGCCGCCGTTGGCGGACAGGTAGTAGGTGGCCTGGGCGACGTCGCCGCTCTTGCACGACGTGAGCGAGTTCTCCGTCAGCGTGCCGGTGCTCCCGCTGCCGCACCAGTTCTTGAACGCGGTCGCCCCCAGGCTGGTGTCGTTGACGGAGGACGAGCAACCGGTGATGTCGCAGCTCGCGCCGGCGTGCGCCGCGGTTCCCGACCCCAGCACCGCGACGAACGCCATCGCCGTGACGGCCACCGCGGACCTGCTGAAACCTCTGGACTGCTTCCTGGAGACCATGAGCGGTTCCCTTCCGGGTCGACGGCACCCGGTCCGAGCGGACCGGGTGGCGGCATCACCTTCCACGACCCCCGCGGCTCCCGGGTCCCGCCCGCCGCGCGGATGACGCGTCCGCGGGACGGGACGCCCCGCGAGCTGCGGTGACCCCCGCCGGGGTGGCGACGTCCCGGGACGGCCACCCGCCCCGGGACGCGCCCCCACGGGCGGTGTGCCCGGACCGGACCGCTCAGCTGCGGATCGCGCCGCGCACCTCCCGCAGGTCGACGAACTTGAAGCCGGTGCCCTCCCGCTCCCCGTCCGCCGGCGTGGCCTCCCCGTCCTGGACGACGAGCAGACCGTGCGGGTACCGCGCCCCCAGCGGCGCGGCGAGCGCGGCCGCCCCGTCGCACGCCTCCGAGCCGTCCAGCCCCGCGTTCGCCGCGGCGACCCGGAAGCCGCCCGCGTAGGCGTCGCTCTGGCGGTCGTACGCGGCGAAGGTGTCGTCCCCCTGGCTGGAGGCCAGCAGGTACCCGCCGCCGGGACCGCCGGGGAGCAGCGTCAGCCCCTCGACGTCCGCCGCCAGGTGCCGGCCCCCGAACCCGGGGTCGGCGCCCGCGACGCACTCCTCGCTCTCCGGGTCGAACGTGCCCGGCACCCCGTACTCCCGCACCTTGTCGACCAGCTTCGGCGCGCCCCTCAGGTCGGCCCGCAGTCGCCAGATGCCCACCCCCTCCTGCCCGGCGTACAGCGTGCCGTCCCGCGGGTCCACGACCATCCCCTCCACCTGCGGCAGCTCGCCCGGCTCACCGCACGGCGTCCACGACGTGCCGTCCGGGAGCCGGAACGCCGACGGCAGCTCCAGCGTGCGCACCGTGCGGTAGGTGACGGTCCCGGCCCGGGTCGGGACCAGCTCCAGGAGCGCGACGCTCGTCCGCTCGCGCCGGCTCACCAGCGCGTACGACCGCCCCGACGCCCGGTCGGTCCACGTGGCCAGACCGTACGCGGTGCGCTGCCCGTTGACCTCGTCCTGGTCCGCGGAGAAGACCGCCGGGGCCTTCGGGTCGGTGACGTCGACGAGCGGCCCGCCGGGGCGGCCCGCGGCGATGCGGTGGATCCGCAGCCGGTCGTGCCCGCGGTCACTGGTCACGGCCACGTCGGCCCGGCCGCCCGACAGCCGCAGCCCGCGCACCAGATCGACGTTGTTGAACCGGCCCGGCGCGTCGTCGGGCCCGGCCGCCGGGGGCGCGGCGACCGTCTGGACGAGACGTGCGTCGAGGTCGTAGACCCGCAGGCCGCCCTCCTTCGCGGTCGCCACCACCAGGCTCCGGCCCGGGTCCGCCGGGTTCCGCCAGATCGCGGGATCGTCGGCGTTCGCGAACCCGCCCGCCTCGTCGTCGAACAGCGTGGGCGTCTCGGCCCGCGGTACGACGGCGGGCAGCGGGCCCGCGCCGTGGTGGCGCTCGGGCCCGGCGGCCACGGCCCCGACCGCGGTGAGCGCGGTCAGTGCCGAGGCCAGGGCGGTGACGGAGACGGATCGGGCGGGACGTCGGAACCGGTGCACGGCAAGATCCTCACGGTCGGCTACGGGGCGACTGCCGGGCGCGAGCCTGCGGTCGCCCGATGGCCGCCGCCGCTCGGCCGCGCACCGCGCGGATGGCGCGCGGATGAACGCTCCGCGCCCGGCCGGGGGATTCGGCGGCCGGAGGAACGATGAACGCCGCGCGCCGGGGCATCCGCTCTCCGACGGGACGGATGACCGGCAGGACGAACGAGGGCGGGCGACGGCGGATGGACTTCGACGACAACGCACAGCTGGACAGCTCCCAGGTGGACGACCGGCGCGGCTCCGGCCGCGGCGGACTGGCCGTCGGCGGGGGAGCGGTCGGCATCGTCGGCCTGCTGATCGCGCTGTTCTTCGGCGTCGACCCGTTCTCCGGGGACGGCACCGCCCCACCGGACCCCGCCACCTCCGCCGCCGGCGACGTCCGCACCGACTGCCGCTCGGGCGCCGACGCCGACGAGCGCACCGACTGCCGGGTCGTCGGCGTCGTCAACAGCGTCCAGGACTACTGGGCGGCGGAGTTCCAGGAGCAGGACCGCGCCTACCGGCCCGCGAAGACCGTCCTGTTCACCTCGCGCACCACCAGCGGCTGCGGCGCCGCGACCAGCGGCGTCGGCCCCTTCTACTGCCCCGCCGACCAGCAGGTCTACCTCGACACCGACTTCTTCCGCGACCTCTCCTCGCGTTTCGGCGCCAACGGCGGCCCCTTCGCCGAGGCCTACGTCATCGCGCACGAGTACGGGCACCACGTCCAGGACCTGCTCGGCACCACCGACCGGGTCGGCGGCGACCGCCAGGGCGCGGACAGCGCCTCCGTCAAGCTCGAACTCCAAGCCGACTGCTACGCCGGCGTGTGGGCGCACCACGCCGAGTCCACCCCCGACGAGCGGACCGGCCGCCCCCTCCTCGACACCGTCACCCGGGCCGACATCGACGACGCCCTCAGCGCCGCGGCCGCCGTCGGCGACGACCGCATCCAACAGGGCTCCCAGGGCCGCATCGACCCCGACACCTGGACCCACGGCTCCTCCGCGGAACGCGAACGCTGGTTCACCACCGGCCACCGCTCCGGCGACCCCGCCGCCTGCAACACCTTCGGCTGACCCGCACCCCGCCGCCGCCCCGTCCGATTGTCAGTGCCCTCACCTAGTGTTCCCCCCAAGTGATCGCGCCGAGGCACGGCGCGGCACCGGATGCGGGGAGGGGCGTGCCATGAGCGGCACCGGGAGTTCGCACACCTATCTGGAGCTGTCCCAGGACGGCGGCGGCGCGCACAAGTTCTACGAGGTGAGCGTCGAGGGCACGGTCGTCTCCGTGCGCTACGGCCGGATCGGCGCGGCCGGGCAGTCGCAGACGACGGCCTTCCCCACCCCGCAGAAGGCCCAGGCGGCGGCCGCCCGCAAGATAGGCGAGAAGGTCCGCAAGGGCTACGCGCCCGCCGTCCCGGGCGGCCGGGCCCCGCGCGCGGTGACGCGCCGTCAGGTGACCTCCGCCCCCTCCACCGCCCGCTCCCTCGCCCCGGTCCTGTGGCGCTTCCGCACCGGCTCCTCGGCGTTCGGCATCCACATCGACGACGACCGCTGCTGGGTCGGCAACCAGGCCGGCGACGTGTACACCCTCAGCCACGGCGGCGAGGTCCTCGCCCGCTACGCCCTGCCCGACGGCGTGAAGTGCCTGGTGGCCGACGACTTCTGGATCTACGCCGGCTGCGACGACGGCAAGGTCTACGACCTCTCCTCCAAACTGCCCTTCGCCGCCTACGACATCGCCGCCGACGTCGACATCTTCTGGCTCGACATCCACGAGGGCGTCCTGAACGTCGCCGACCGCTCCGGCGGCCTGACCGTCATCGACCACGAGGACGAGTTCCAGTGGTCGCGCGGCTCCACCGGCCGGCACGCCTGGATGGTCCGCGCCGACGCGGACGCCGTCTTCCACGGCCACGACCGCGGTGTGACCGCCTACGCCCCCGACGGCGGCCGCGAACTGTGGCACACGCCGACCCACGGCGGCGTCCTCTTCGGCTGGCAGGAGGAGACGGCCGTCTACGCGGGCACCTCCCGCAACGTCGTGCAGCGCCTGTCGAAGCGAACCGGCGCCGTCGAGGCCGCCTACCGGTGCGACACCGCCGTCTACTCCTGCGCCACCTCCGCCGACGGCCGCCACGTCTTCGCCGGCGACAGCGCCTCCTCCGTCTACTGCTTCGACCGCGACGGCACCCGGCTGTGGAAGCTGGGCACCGGCGGCGGCTCGGCCCTGTCCATGCAGTACCGCGACGAGAAGCTGTACATGGTGACCACCGACGGATCCCTGGTCTGCGTCGACGCCTCCGAGCAGGCCGTCGCCGCCGCCCGCACGGGCGACCTGCCCGACACCGTGGACGTCAAGTACGCGGCGTCCACGCCGACCTACACCCCCGCCACCACCCCCACCGCCGTGCACACCGTCACCACCGCCCCCGCCGACGGCATCGTCGTGGAGTGCGTGCCGGACTCCGGCCGGCTCCGCGTCCGCGTCGTCAGCGGCGGCTACGAGCCCTCCTGGCGCGTCCAGTTCCCCCGCGGCATCCGCGAACCCGGCGCCCGCTACGTCGTCGACGCCCTGCACCCCGCCGCGGGCGGGTTCTACCGCGTCCGCGGCGAGATACGCCGCCTGCTCTGATCGCGCGCCCCTCCCGACGCGGCATCGCGCCCCTCCCCGACGCGGACCGGACCTCAAAACAAGGGTTAAATCCAGCCACGGATCCGCAGCTCACCGGTGATACGGTCGGGGCGGAGGTGGCACATGCCGACGGAAGAAGCCCTGTTCGCGGCGGTGGACGCCCTGCTCGTCGGGGTCCCGGACCTTCCCGTCCCCGCCGAGCGGGCCCGACTGCGCGAGGCGGCGGGCGTGACCCAGTCACGTCTCGCCCAGGTCCTGCAGACGACGACGCAGACGGTCAAGAACTGGGAGTCGGGCCGCTCCGAGCCCCGCGCCCCCCGCCGGCAGGCCTACCAGCGCCTGCTCGACGGCTGGGCGGAGCAGTTCCCCTCGGACGCGGCCCCCTCGGACGCGGCCCCGGCGGACGCTGCCCCGGCGGGCGCGGCCCGGGCGGACGCTGCCCCGGCGGGGGCCGACGCGCCGGAAGCCGGCCCGGCGCCCTCCGGCAGCGCTGCCCTCGACGCGCCCCCCAGCCACCCGGCGCCGTCCGAAGGCCCGGCACCGGCGGCTGACACGCCGCTTGAGGACCCCGCACGGGCCGCCGACACGCCGTCCGAAAACCCCGCACCGGCCGCCGACACGCCGCTTGAGGACACCGCACCGACCGCCGGCACGCCGTCCGAGGACCCCGCCCCGGCCGAGTCCACGTCGGCCCCCGCCCCCACCCCCACCTCGGACACCCCCACACCGGCTCGCACCCCGAGCGCTCCGGAGGCGGCCCCGACGACCTTCCCGCCGACCGCCGCCCCGCCCCGCCCGCGCGCCACCCGCCCCGCCCCCCGCAGGCGGCCGGCCTGCAAGCCCACCCCACCACCCGCCGGCCACCGCTTCGAGAACGGCCCGCTCGCCGTCATCGACTCCAAGAACGGCGACACCTTCGCGTACTGCGTCGGCGGCCTCGTCCTCGACGTCCCCGCCAAGACCCTCCCCGCCCTCGTCGAATGGACCCTGGCCGAGGCCCGCCTCGGCCAGGAGCGCCTGCACCGCCACGGCCGCGACGGCGACCCCCTCCTCGTCCTCACCCCCGGCGCCCTGGACCGCTACGGGCTGCCCGCCGCCCTCACCGACGACGAACGCCGCGCCGGCCGCCTCCCGGACGACCACAAGGCCGCCAAGCAGCTCCAACGCGCCGGCTGGAAGCTCACCCGGCGCGGCCTCGGCCCCTGGGCGCGCATCTACCGCCCCGCCGACGGCGCGAAGCGCCACTGCGTCCAACTGTGCGTCCCCGCCTGGAACGCCCTCGACGCCCGCGAGTGGGACGACAGGAACACCCCCCGCCTGCCCTCCATGCACCCCGCCGACCTCACCCGCTACCTCGGCGCCTACGCCGAGCGGCTCATGACCCCCCGCGGCACCGCGGCCGTCACCGGCCTGGAGCTGATGACCGCCCTGCGCCCCCCGACCCGCGCGGAGAAGGACCCCTCGACCGGTGAGTTCACCCGCGCCTTCAACGACGACGCGCTGACGGCCGTGTACGACGTCGTGGAGTGCGAGGTCCCCGACGAACACCCGCTCCTCAAGGGCAGGTTCGCCCGCCACCACCTGCGCACCCCCGCCGAGATGCTGATGGAGGAGCCGTACGACTGGTGCCGCGCCCTCACCGACGAGGAGTGCATGCGGCCCTACCTGGTCGCGATCGACATCAACATGTCCTTCGCCGCGGCCGCCAACAGCCTCACCGTCGGCCTCGGCGGCCCCACGCACCTCCCCGACCGCCGCCGCCCCCACCCCACCCCCCCCGGCTCCGGGCCCGTCGCCCCCCCCCCCGACCCCCCCCCCGCCGCGGCCGCCGCCGCCCCCCCCGCGGCGGCCCCCCGCCTCCCCTCCCCGTTCACCCCCAAGGGCGACCGGCCCACCGGCCCCGCCTGGTACGCCACCCCCACCGTCGCCTACGCCGTCGAGCTCGGCTTCGAGGTCGCGCCCGTGGAGGCCCACGTCCGCACCCGCACCGGCCGCTACCTGGACGCCTGGTACAAGCGGCTGCGCGACGCCTACGTCGCCACGATGGCCGACCTCGGCGTCACCACCGCGATGAGCGGGGCCGAGTTCCTGGAGGCCATGGCCCGCTCCCGGCAGTCCGACCCGACGATGGCGCTGCTCGCCGGCGCGATCAAGGCGACCGCGAAGGGCGGCATCGGCAAGCTCCGCCAGCGCAACCGGGGCCAGGTCGGCTACCACGAACCGTGGCCCGCCCTCGCCCGCGAGACGTGGCGCCCCGACATCCGCGCCGCCGTCCTCGCCAACCAGCGCGTCGGCCTGCACCGCAAGCTGATGCGGACTGCGGCCGCCGCCGACCTCTACCCGGTGGCCGTCGGCACCGACGCCGTCGTCTACCCCTCCCCCGGCCCGTCGCCGCTCGACGTCCTGCCCCGCACCCCCGAGGGCAAGCCCGCCCCCGGCACGTTCCGGCTCGGCATCTCCCCGGGCATGGTCAAGCACCAGGGCACCGCCACCGTGCTGTGGGCCGAGGAGCAGTTCGAGGAGCAGGGCGGCGTCTTCAACATCGCCAACCTGATCAAGACCGACCCGACCGCCGGCGAAGGGGAGTGACGGGCGATGACGGACTCGGTCGCAGGCGGCCTGGACCGCGCACTGGAAGGGGCGTTCACCCGCCGCATCCCCCAGAGCGCCCAGGCCCAGATGAAGTTCCTGGTGAAGCAGGAGAAGGGCACCAGGGCCGTCGCCGCGCTCCTCGGCATCTCCCAGCGCACCGTCGAGCGCTACGTCAAGGGCCAGCTCAAACGCCCCCGCGCCGAGCTGCGCGACCGCATCGCGCAGGAGGTCAGGAAGCGCTGGCAGCCGAAGGTCCGCGAGCGCGCCAAGCAGAAGGCGGCCACCACCGACGGCATCGTCCTCTCCACCCGCGCCCGCTTCGGCTTCACCGCCGCCCCCGGCACCACCGACGACGCCCGCGTCCGCGACATCACCCAGGCCCTGCCCCCCGACTACGCCGACCGCCTGTTCACCGCCCGCGACCAGGGCGCCACCGAGGAGCAGCTCAGGCGCATCGCGGCCGAGGGCCTCGCCGAGATGTACTTCCGCGCCAACAACACCCGCGCGGGCGGCCTCGCCGTCGAGTTCAGCGACATCGACCGCCTCGACATCGGCCTGTAGACCCCGCCGAGAAGCCAGCCCCCTGGGACGCCAGCCCCCGGCGGCGCACGCCCCCCCGGTGGACGGAATAACCAGGAGCGGCCGAGGCCCGTCCGCCTCTACCGTGCGCGCATGACCACCCCACCGGAGCGCCCCCCGTTTCAGGCCGACGAACGCACCGCACTCCTCGGCTGGCTCGAGCTGCAACGCGGCATCCTACGCTGGAAGTGCGACGGCCTGAGCGAGGCGGACGCCCACCGCTCGGTCGTCCCCACCTCGCCCGCGATGACGATGGCCGGGCTCGTGAGTCACATGCGCTGGGTCGAACACCTATGGCTGGAGGTGCTGTTCCTCGGCGGCGACAAGACCGGCAACCCCTCCTTCGACGACACCCGCGACGACGCCGACTGGGACACCGACGGCGCTCCCCTGCCCCGACTGCTCGCGGCGTACGAGGCCCAGTGCGCCCGCAGCGACGAGATCGTGGCCGCGGCCTCCCTCGACGACACCGGCCGCCACCCCGACTACCGCTCCGCCGGGGCCAACCTCCGCTGGATGCTCATCCACCTCATCGAGGAGACCGGCCGCCACGCCGGCCACGCGGACATCGTGCGCGAACTCCTCGACGGCGCGAAGGGCTACTACTGACCTGCGGCCAGTGCCTTGTGCATGACGAGGCAGGCGCGGCCGTGCCGCTGGTCGGCGCGGCGGTCGATCTCCCGCCACCCCTGGGAGCTCCAGAAACCCAGTGCGGACGGGTTGGACTCCAGGACGGCGAGCCGGACACCGCCCCGGTCCTCGCCGCGGAACCGGTCCTCGATCCGTTCGACCAGGAACCGGCCGACGCCCGTGCCCCGCCGGCTGCCGTGGACCAGCAGCAGCCCGATCCAGGGGTAGCCGTCCGCCGGGTGGCGGTCCAGGAGGCACACGAGCCCGACGAGCCGCCCCAGCCCGTCGCGCACGCCCAGTACCTCCCGGCCCTCCGTCCCGGCCTCCTCACGCAGGTCGGCCTCGACCCGGTCGGCCCGGACGTCCTCGGGATCGTACTCGCCGGAGGCGCGGCAGTACTCCGGGTTGCTCGCGTACAGGTCGACGACCTCGGCGATCTCCTGCGAGGAAAGGCGAAGCGGAGCGAGGAAGAGCGACGGCATGCGCGCAAGACTAGCCAGCCCCTCGACGCCGCCGCCGGCGCTGCCGGCTCAGCAGGAACGCCCGCGGAACGCGCGGCTGGGACGCACCGGGAGGTCAGGGCCCGGCACCCCGGTGGCCCCGAACCGTCCGGTGAGCGGGCTTCCGTAGGATCACACCGTCCATGGCCGCGCCACGGCGTGCGGCCAGGGGCAGACGTGACCGACCGCCATGGGGAGAGCTCCTGTTGAACCCGCCGCAGCCCTCGCGTGCCGACGAATCCGCACCGATACGCCTGGGGGCCCTCGCCCCCCTGACGCCGCCCGGCTGGGCGGACGCCGGTCGCCACCTGCTCGCCGGACTCGACCTCGGCGTCCGCGAAGCGAACGCCGCCGGCGGCATCCACGGACGCCCGCTCGAACTGGTGGTCCGCGACACGGCGGCCGACCCGCAGCGGGCCACGGCGGCCATGGAGGAGTTCGACGCCCTCGGAGCGGTTGCCGTCGTGGGGGAGTACCACAGCGTCGTCGCCCGCGCCGCCGCGAGCCGCGCCGACGCCCTGGGCCTGCCGTTCCTGTGCTCCTCCGCGGTGCTCGACGCCCTCACCGACCGGCCGACCGACTGGGTCGCCCGCATCGCACCGGCCCAGTCCCACGGCTGGCGCGTCTACGCCGGCCACGTCCTCGACGCGGGCCACCGCCGCATCGCGGTGGCCACCCAGCCGAGCGTCTACTGGGCCTCCGGAACGCGCATCCTGCGCGACCACCTCGCCTCACGCGGCGGGACCGTCGTCGAACTCGACACCACCGCCCGCACTCCCGCGGCGCTCTGCGACGCACTCGCCGACCTCGGGGTGACGGCGCTCCTCCTCCTCGTGGGCCACCCGGAACCGGCGACGACCCTCGTCCGCGCCGTCCGCAGCGATCCCCGGCTCACCGACGTCCTCATCGGCGCCCCGGCCGGCCAGCCCGAACTCCCCTCCTGGTCCGCGATGTTGGCCGGGTCAGGGGCCGCGGTCCCGTTCCTGCGCTACCTCCCCGCGGATCCCGGCCCCCTCGGCAGCCGCGTCAGCGACGACCTGCGCGGGCTGCTGGGCGAACCCCCCTCCTTCGTCGCCCTCGAAGGCTGGGACTCGATCGCCGTCCTGTCCGCGATGCTCCGCCACCACGGCACCCGGCGCGCCGACCTCGCCGCCTCCTGGTCCCGCACCTCCGTCGACGGCAGCCGCGGCCCGATCCGCTTCTCCCGCGCGGCGGGCACCACCACATGGCAGTGGGCCTGGCCCCCCGTGCACGTCGCCGACCGCGACCCCGCCGCCCCCGACCGCTTCCGCACCCTGTCGGCCGGCGGACACCCCTGAACCGGCCCGCGGCCGTCGGTGCTACGGGGCGATGAGGGTGTCGAGCCGGGTGGCGAGGTCGGGGTGGGTGGCGACCAGGTGGGGTCGGGTGGCGGCGAGGGGCGCGACGAGGTCGGCGGGGTCGTCGTGGGCGAGGGCCGCGTGGAGTGCGCCGAGCGGGCGGCGGGCCGCGGCCGGCAGGTCGGTCAGAGCGGTGATCTGCCCGGCGAGGCGGCGCAGGTCGGCGGCGTTGCCGCGGGCCCGGGCGGCGACGGTGCGGTCGGCGGCGCGGGCCTGGCGGGTGGCCGTGACGCGCTCCTCGCCGGTGGACCCGGCCGGGCCGGGGCGGCCGCGCAGGTAGCGGCGCTCGGCGGCCTGGCGGCTGGCGACGCCGAGGGGCGGGGCGAGGTCGGCCCAGCTGGCGCCCGCGTCGCGGGCCGTCTCGATCAGGCCGGTCTCCCAGCCGGCGAGCCGCTCCCTGACCTGCCGCAGCAAGGCCAGCGAGGCCAGGGCCTGCTCCGGCCCCGGACCCGCGCCGGAGGCGTCCGCCGACTCCGACTGGGCCTCCCGCGATGCCGTGTCCATGGCCCTCAGGGCTGCTGCGGCGGCGAGGAACGACGCGGGGCTGTAGGCGGCGCCACCGGGGTCGCCACCGGTGCTGTGCTGCTGTTCGTCTCGTGTCACGGACCCGCTCCCGACGTTGTCATCCATTCGACGACATCATGTTTGTCATCCATTGGATGACATGGTACAACGGTCTCAGTCAAGTGAGGCGCATTGGCAGTCAACTGCCCGAACCCACTGGAGGTGTTTTCACGATGTTGATGCGCACCGACCCCTTCCGTGAGCTGGACCGGCTGGCGCAGCAGATGATGGCCCCGGGGACCTGGTCGAGGCCGTCGGCGATGCCCATGGACGCCTACCGCGACGGCGACGAGTACGTGGTGGCCTTCGACGTCCCCGGTGTCAGCTCCGACGCGATCGACATCGACGTCGAGCGGAACATGCTGACGGTCAAGGCCGAGCGCCGGCCGGTGGCGAAGGTGGAGAGCGGGCAGATGGAACTGTCCGAGCGGCCGCTGGGCGTCTTCTCCCGCCAGATCGTGCTCGCCGACACCCTCGACACCGAGCGGATCCAGGCCGACTACGACGCCGGGGTGCTCACCCTGCGCATCCCGATCGCCGAGCGCGCCAAGCCCCGCAAGATCTCCATCGGCGCCGGGACCGGCCACAAGGAGATCGCCGGCTGACACCGGCCCGGCAGGTGCGGAGGACGGGCGCCCGGCCCCGTCCGTCCCGCCCTCCGCACCTCGCGGCCCGTGCCGACAACACGAAGGGGTGGCGGCCGAGATGACGCTGCGCCACGAATCCTTTCTCGACCTCGTCAGGGAACGCGGCGGGTACGACTCCACGGCGGAAGCCGAGCGCGCGGCCCGCGTGGTGCTCGCCCTGCTCGGCGCACACCTCGTCGGCGAGGTCCGCGCCCGACTCGCGGCCCGCCTGCCGGAGGCGTACGCCCTGATCCTGCTCAACCCCCTGCAGAGCGCCGAACCGCTGTCCCCCGAGCGTTTCGTGCGGGCGACCGCGGCGTGGATCGAGGGCGCCACCGAGCAGACCGCGACCTGGGACATCGGCGCCGTGCTGTCCACGGTGGCCGACACCGCGGGCGGCGACCTCCTGGAGGAGATCCTGCTCCAGCTACCCGGGGGCTACGACCTGCTCTTCGGCCGCCCCCGTCCCACCTGACCCGACCACCCGACCACCCGACCACCGGTGCCGGCAGCGGCGCCGTCCGCCCCGACCCGAAGAAAGGCATGCACCGCAGTGATCACCGACGTGCGCGCACCGCTTGTGGAGCACCAGCAGCCGTACGGAACGGCGTACGAGCAGATGCTGGAGAAGGTCCGGCGCGAAGGCGCCTACCCGAACCGGGAACGGGCGGAGCAGGCCGTCCGCCTCGTCCTCGCGGGGCTGGGACGGCGGCTGGCCGGCGACGAACGCGTCGCTCTGGCCGCCTGCCTGCCCCCGGAGGCCGCACGCGTCCTGACCGCGGAGATCCCCGACCCCCGGCCGCTCACCGGCTGGGCCTTCGTCAAGGAGCTCGCCGAACGCTCCGGCGCCTCCCTCGCCGCCACCCGCTGGGACACCGGCTCCGTCCTCTCCGCCGTCGCCGCCCAGGCGGGACCCGACCTCCTCGGCCGCATCCTGCGCCGGCTCCCCGCCGGCTACGCCCTGCTGTTCGGGCAGGCGGAACTCAACGCGGCGGCGTAGGGCCGGAGTTCGGCGCTCCCGGTCGGCTCCGGACCGGTCCGGTGGGGCGGGCGAGGGGGCGCGCACGGCCGCCCGCCCGCCCCGGCCGCGGCGCACCGCCGGTCCGGTCCGCGCCCGATGATCCCGGGCGCGGGCCGGCTCCGAAACGGGCCTGCCCTCACCGTTCTCAGGTGTACAAACCCCAACGCGCCTTCACCGTGCGGAAGTCGGTGAAGTGCAGCCGCGACGAGCACCGGGTGGACCGGTAGGTGCAGTCGGCGGGCCGGGAGGCGACACCGCCGATGACGACGCCTGCCGCGAGGACCTGACTGCCGTCGGCGGTCAGGGTGAAGACCGGGCCGCCGCTGTCGCCGCTGCCGGCCGCGAGGCGCCCCTGGAGTTGGTCGCCGGTGGACACCCCGCGCGAAACGTGGGTGCCCCAGTCGAGGGTGCTGTTCGTCTTGCTGATCTTGATGTCGCAGTGCACGCCGCTGAACGCCCCGGAGGAGCACACGAGCGCACCGCTGCGGGGGGCGGAGGTGCCCGCGACGGTCTTCGTGTACTCCGTGCCGTCCTCGACCCCGCCGTCCCACATCCGGTTGGTGACGTCGCCGTTCTCCACGGCGATCAGGGCGGTGTCCAGACCGTCGTCGACCGCCTGGACGGTGCCGATCACCTGCGCCGCGCCGCCGGGGACGCTGGTGCGGACCTGGTCGCCGGGCCGGAAGCAGTGCGCCGCGCTGATCAGCTTGCGCGTGATGGTGCCGTCGCCCTCCAGCGCGTACCCGGGGAAGGCGGTGCTGCAGCTGTTGATCTGGATGCCGCCCTCCCAGGGGGCGTCGCCTCCCCATCGGTTCGCGTAGGGGGTGGGTGCGGCCTCCGTCTCGGTGCGCACCACCATCGGGTCCGCGGTCGGCAGGGCGGTCGTGCGGGTCGTCGGGCCGGTGACGACGCCGAGTTCGATGCCGGTGCCGTCCGGCAGCGGCGTGACCCGGTGCACGTTCCCGCCGACGCCGAGTCCCCGGGTGCGCAGGACGGACCGGCCGTGCCGCTCGAGTTCGGCGGCCGAGTGCGCGGCGCGGTGGGTGCGGATCCGGAAGCCGCTGCGGGGCTTCGCGGCCTCGCGCGCGACCGCGCCGGGCGGCGCACCCTTCCAGTACAGGTCCACGAATCCGCCGGGCACGTCCAGCGTGATGCCCGCGAAGCCCGGCCTCCCGCTCCGTTCGCCCGCCCGCTCCAGGGCGTCGGCGGCCGCCAGCATGGGCGCCTGGGCCCGGGCCAGCCGCACGTCGCCGGTGCCCGCGGCGGGCGGGGGCCCCGTTTCGGCGCTCGCCGCGGACGGCAGGAGCGCCGCGATCCCCGCGGCCAGGACCACGGGCAGCGTCACCCGCACCCCTACTCGCGCCGACCGCCGCGTGCCGCCCGCGTCCGCCCCGGACCGAACCCCTGCCGACGCGGTGCCCGCGCCCCGCACGACTCCCGCCGTTCTCGACCTCTTCATCGTGTCCTGCCTTCCCCCGTGGTCGTGTGACGGCCCTGGCGACCGCCCGCCGTCCGGTGCCGCGGAGACCGGGTCCTGCCCGGGTCTACGCGCGGTGACGACGCGCCGCCAAGCTAGCGGCGGTACGCGGCGTTCCGCGCCGTGTGACCGTTCCGCGACGGGACCCGGGCGGCACCGTGACACGGCGGGCGCACGCGAGGGGCGGATGCGGCGGATGTGCCGCCCGGTGCCGCTCGGACGTGCCCGGCCGGTCCGTCGGGAAGAGGGCAGCCGAGGGCGCTCCGGGAAGATCGCCGCGCTTCTTCCCGTCGCACCGGGAGTCTGCCAAGATCCCTTTCGCGTCAACCGCCGTGCACCGTACAGGTTTTCAGCCGGGGAAGGACCCGCCATGCGCCTACGCGCCGCCGTCACCGCTCTCGCCCTCGCGGGCGCCGCTCTGTTCACGCCCGGAGTCGGCGCCCTCGCCGCGGCTCCCGACGCGTTCGCCGTGACCAAGATCAGTCACGAGACCGCGACCGCGATGTTCGCGGAGTCCGGCATCGCCTGGACGTCGTCCGGCGACTGCATCGACCGGAACATCCCCACCTGCACCTCCTTCGAGCAGCTCAACCTGGAGACCGCTCAGGGCGCGCAGGCGCTGAAGCGGGCCACCAACTGCTCGATCCTCATCACGGGCGGCACCGAGACCGGCCACGCGAGCGGCACCTACTCGCACTGGAACGGCTACAAGCTCGACTTCGGCAAGCAGACCTGCCTCAACAGGTACATCAAGGACACCTTCACCGACATCGGCAAGCGCAGCGACGGGGCCCGGCTGTACGAGTCCCCGACCGGCAACGTCTACGCCGACGAGGGCAACCACTGGGACGTGCTCTTCTACAACTGCGGCTGCTGAAGCGGTCGTTCACCGCAAGGCCCCCGGGCTCGGCCCCGTCGTGACGAGGCTGGGCCCGGGGTGGCGGGCCGGGTCAGGCGACGCCGAGTCCGTCGAGCACCACGGCGCCGGGGAGTTCCGCGATCGCCTTGCCCGGGATCAGCAGCTTGCCGCGCCGGCGTCCGCTGCCGACCAGCACGTAGGGCAGGTCGACGACGGCCGCGTCCACCAGGACCGGCCAGTCGGCGGGCAGGCCGACGGGGGTGATCCCGCCGTACTCCATGCCGCTGGCGCCCGTCGCCGTCTCCATCGGGGCGAACGACACCTTCCGGGCCCCGAGATGGCGGCGCACGGCCCCGTTGACGTCCACCCGCGCGGCCGAGGGCACCACGCACGCGGCGAGCGTGGTCTCACCGCCCCGCTTGCCGGAGACCACCACGCAGTTCGCGGACCGCTCGAGGAGTTCGGGGCCGTAGCGCTCGACGAAGACGGCGGTGTCGGCCCACTGCGGGTCGGTGTCCACGTAGACGATCTGCTCGGCGGGGACGCTGCCGCGCCAGTGCCGCACGGCGTCGGCGACGGGGGCGGTCAGCTCGTCGAGGCAGTCGGGGGCGGGAACGGCGCGGTCGAAGTGCCCGAGTGGTGCGTGCATGACCGCACGGTAACAAAGGCGTTCGACCGGGCAACGGGGCGTCCCAGGGAGCGGGCGGCAGCGGCGGCGCCGCCGTCTCCGTGGTTCCCCCGTCCCCGTGACGGGTGTGCGCGGAGAGTCCAGAGACGGGCACCGAAGGACAAGTCCGCAGCTCGGAGGCGGCATAGCTTCGGGGTGTGCCGAGCCGCAGTGCGGCAGGCGTCGCACCGACCACCCCGGAGGAAGACACCCGTGTTCGACATCACCCAGGTACAGGCCGCCCCGAGCGCCGACCTCGTCACGCCCGACAACGCCGTGATGCTCTTCGTGGACCACCAGCCGCAGATGTTCTTCGGCACCGGCAGCGGCGACCGTACCGCGATCATCAACGCCACCGTCGGACTGGCCAAGGCCGCCCGCGCGTTCGGCGTGCCGGCGGTCCTGACGACGGTGGCCGCCGAGTCGTTCTCGGGGCCCCTGCTGCCGCAGCTCGCCGAGGTGTTCCCCGGCCAGGAGGTCGTCGACCGCACCACGATGAACGCCTGGGAGGACGAGGCGCTGGTGGCGGCGGTCAAGGCGACCGGGCGCAGGAAGATCGTGCTGTCGGGGCTGTGGACCGAGGTCTGCCTGGTGCTGCCCGCCCTGTCCGCGCTCGGCCAGGGCTACGAGGTGTACGTCGTCGCCGACGCCTCCGGTGGTGTCAGCCCCGCCGCGCACGAGCACGCCCTGCAGCGGATGGCCGCGGCCGGCGCCGTGCCCGTGACGTGGGTGCAGATCCTGCTCGAACTCCAGCGCGACTGGGCGCGCCAGGACACCTACGGCGCGGTCATGGACATCGTCAAGGCGCACGGCGGCGCGTACGGCCTGGGCGTCGTGTACGCGCAGAGCGTCATCGGCGAGCACGCGGCCGGGTGACGTCCGTGGACACCGGCCTTCTGATCCTGCGTCTGCTGGTGGGCCTGCTCGTCGCCGGTCACGGAGTGCAGAAGGTCAGCTTCCGGCTGGGAGGCCGGGGGCTGGCCGGCGGAACCGAGGAGTTCCGCGCCGACGGCTTCCGCGGCGGCGCGCTGACCGCCGCCGCGGCGGGCGGCGCGCAGCTCTGCTCGGGCCTCCTGCTCGCCGCCGGTCTGCTCACCCCGCTCGCCGCCACCGGCGTCGTCGGGGTGATGACGGTCGCCCTCACCGTGAAGCGACGCAACGGCCTCTGGACGCAGAACGACGGTTACGAGTACCCCCTCGTCCTCGTCGGGACGGCCACCGCCCTCGCCGCCACCGGCCCCGGCGCGTGGTCCCTCGACGCCGCCCTCGGCCTGACGCCGTTCCCGGCGTGGTGGGCCCTGCCCGTCCTCACCGCCGGCCTCGCCGGCGGGCTGCTGACGCGGCTCGCACTCCACCGGCAGCCGGCCCCGGCCTGACCGCGCGCCGCACGGCGCCCCGAGCGGCGACCCGCCGCGCGGGCAGCGCTCCCGCGGCGGGCCGCCGCCCCCGTCCTCCGCCCGCACCACCCACCACCAGGAGTTCGTGTGAACCCCACTCCCACCGAGGCGCCGTTCTCACCCCGACAGGCGGCCGTCATCCAGGAGTTCGACGCCCTCGGCGACCCGCCCATCGGCCTCGCCCGCGACACCCGTCGCGACTCCTGCCGGCGGCTGAACACGGTTCTCGCCGACACCCAGATCCTGTACTCCCTCTACAAGAAGCACCACTGGCTCGTGCGCGGAGCCACCTTCCACTCGCTGCACCTGGTCCTCGACGCGCACGCGCAGGCCCAGCTCGCGATCGTCGACGCGCTGGCCGAGCGGGTCCAGAGCCTCGGCGGGGTCGCCGTCGGGGACCCCCGCCACGTCGCCGAGCTGACCTCCGTGCCCCGGCCCCCGGACGGCGTCGAGCCCGTCCCCGCCATGCTCGCGCGACTGCTCGACGCCCACGAGCGCATCCTCCTCGACGCCCGGGACGCCGCCGCGCGGGCCTCGGCCCAGGGCGACGAGGGCAGCGCCGACCTGCTCGTGTCCGACGTCGTGCGCACCGGCGAGGCCCAGGTCTGGATCCTGTCCGAGCACCTGGTCGACACCCCGCTCGTGCGCGCCTGACGACCCCTCCCGACTCTCCACGACGCACCCACAAGGAGCCCCTGTGCCCGACCGCCCCGTCCTCGAACCGGCCGCCCAGGCGTTCGCCGACGCCACCGCCGAGCCGCCCTACCTCTACGAGATCCCCGTCCCCGACGGCCGCAAGGCCGTGGACGACGTCCAGAGCGGCGACGGCGTCGCCCTGCCCGACGTCGACGAGGAGTGGATCACCGTCGACGGCGACATCCGCACCCGCGTCGTCCGCCCGCGCGGCGTCGCCGGACCGCTCCCCGTCGTGCTCTACATCCACGGTGCGGGCTGGGTGTTCGGCAACGCCCGCACCCACGACCGGCTCGTCCGCGAACTCGCCGTCGGCGCCGGCGCGGCCGTCGTCTTCCCCGAGTACGACCTCTCGCCCGAGGCCCGCTACCCCGTCGCCGTCGAGCAGAACTACCGGGTCGCCCGGTGGATCGTCCGCGAGGGGGCGGACCGGGGACTGGACGGCACGCGCCTGGCCGTCGCAGGCGACTCCGTCGGCGGCAACATGAGCGCCGCCGTCACCCTGCTGGCCAAGGAGCGCGGCGACGTCCGCTTCGCCCAGCAGGTCCTGTTCTACCCGGTCACCGACGCGGACTTCGACACCGCGTCCTACCGCGAGTTCGCCGAGGGCTACTTCCTGCGCCGGGACGCCATGCGCTGGTTCTGGGACCAGTACACGACCGACGAGGCCGAGCGCGCGCAGATCACCGCCTCGCCCCTGCGGGCCACCACCGACCAGCTCGCGGACCTGCCGCCCGCCCTGGTCGTGACGGCCGAGGCCGACGTGCTGCGCGACGAGGGCGAGGCCTACGCGGCGAAGCTGCGTGCCGCTGGAGTCCCGGTCACCGCCCTGCGGGTGCAGGGGGTCATCCACGACTTCGTCATGCTGAACGCGCTGCGCGGCACGCGCGGCGCGGAACTCGCCATCGGGGTGGCCGTCGACATCCTGCGCAAGGCCCTCGCATGAGCGCCGCGCCCCCGGCCGGCATGCCGGTGGCGGGCCTCCTGCCCGCCGCGCGGCGGGCGCCGGCCCACGCCGACCTCGTCGTCCGCAACGCGAAGGTGTTCACCGGCGACCCCGCCCGCCCCGGAGCCGCCGGGCTCGCCGTCCGGGACGGCCGGATCGCGGCCCTGGGCGACGACCACGAACTGGCCCCCCTCGTCGGACCGGACACCCGGGTGGTCGACGCCCTCGGCCGGCGGGTCGTGCCGGGCCTGAACGACTCCCACCTGCACGTCATCCGGGGCGGCCTGAACTACGTCCTGGAACTGCGCTGGGACGGGGTGCGCAGCCTGCGGCACGCGCTCGCCATGCTGCGCGAGCAGGCGGGCCGCACCCCGAAGGGGCAGTGGATCAGGGTGGTGGGCGGCTGGACGGCGGAGCAGTTCGCCGAGCGGCGGATGCCGACCGTCGCGGAGCTGAACGCCGCGGCCCCCGACACCCCGGTCTTCGTGCTGCACCTGTACCAGTCGGCGCTGATGAACCGGGCCGCCGTGCGGGCGGCGGGGTTCACCCGGGAGACCCCCGATCCGCGCGGGGGGCAGATCGTCCGGGGCCGCGACGGCGAACCCACCGGCGTCCTCCTCGCCGCGCCGGCCGCGACGCTGCTCTACTCCACCCTCGCCAAGGCCCCCGCCCTCGACCCGGCACAGAAGCGGACCTCGACCCTCCACTTCCTGCGGGAGCTGAACCGGTTCGGGCTCACCTCCGCCGTCGACGCGGCGGGCGGCTTCCAGAACTTCCCCGACGACTACGCCACGGTCGCCGAGCTGGCGCGCTCGGGGGAACTGACCCTGCGGATCGCCTACCACCTCTTCCCGCAGACCGCCGGACAGGAGCTGGCCGACCTGCGGCGCTGGGTGGAGACGGTCCGCCCGGGGGACGGCGACGCGTGGCTGCGGCTCAACGGGGCCGGGGAGAACCTCACCTGGGCGGCCGCCGACTTCGAGAACTTCACCGAGCCCCGTCCCGACCTCGGCCCCGGCTACGAGACGGAGTTCGAGCAGGCGGTGCGGCTGCTCGTGGAGAACGGCTGGGGCTTCCGGCTCCACGCGACCTACGACGAGACGATCCGCCGCGACCTGGCCGTCTTCGAGAAGCTCGCCGCCGAAGGCCTCTTCCCCGGAGGCAACCGGTGGCTCTTCGACCACGCCGAGACCGTCTCGCCCGGCAGCCTGGACCGGATCGCGGCGCTCGGCGGCGCACTGTCGGTCCAGAACCGGATGTCCTTCCAGGGCACCGCCTTCCGCGACCGCTACGGCGCGGAGGCCGCCGCCCACGCCCCGCCGGTGCGGGCCATGCTGGAGCGCGGGCTGGACGTCGCCGCCGGCACCGACGCCACCCGCGTCTCCTCCTACAACCCCTGGGTCGCCCTGCACTGGCTGGTGACGGGGCGCACCGTCGGCGGCACGGCACTGCGCCCGGCCGGCAGCGGGCTCGACCGGGAGACCGCGCTCGGCCTCTACACCCGCGGCGGCGCACGCCTCACCGGCGAGCAGGACGTCAAGGGCATCCTGCGCGAGGGCTACTACGGCGACCTCGCCGTGCTGTCCGCGGACTACCTGCGGGTGCCCGAGGAAGCCATTCCCGGCATCGAGTCCGTGCTCACCGTGGTCGGCGGCCGCGTCGTCCACGCCGGCGCGGAGTACGAGGGGCTCGCCGAGACCGCCCCGCCGATCAGCCCCGAGTGGAGCCCGGTGGCCCGGTTCGGCGGCTACCAGGCGGGAGCCCACCAGGCGGCGGTGGTGGCCGAGGCGGCCGCCGAGTCCGCCCGGCACCGCAGATGGCGGGCCGGACGCGGCGACGTCCCCGACGCGCCGCCGCCGTTCGTCGACCCCTGCTTCGCCCACTGAAACCCGAACGGAAGACCCTGATGAGCAGCACCCCCTCCGAGCCACCGCCGGACTCCGGGACCCCGCCGGGCCGCCGCTTCGAACCGGACCTCCGGTCGATGACCCGGATCAACCTGCGGCCCATCGCCTCACCGCTGCCGCTCGGCTTCTTCGCCCTCGCGATCGGCTCCGTCCTGACGGCCTGCCTCCAACTCGGCGCCCTGGCGGAGGAGGCCCGCACCGCCGTCGCGCTCTGCGTCGTCCCCGCGTTCCTCCTGCAGTTCCTCGTGGGGGTGCTGGCCTTCGGCGCCCGCGACGTCGTCGCCGCGACGCTCATGGGCGTCTTCGCGGGCAGCTGGCTCGCCTTCGCCCTCGTCACCGCGGGCGGCGTCGCCGAGGGCCCGGAGGTGCTCGGCGTCCTCAACCTGGCCTTCCTCGGCTTCGGCCTCCTGATGGCCGCGGTGACGCCACCCAAGCGGGCGCTGTGGCTTGTCATCGTCGCGTCGCTGCCCCGCTGGGCGGCCACCGGCCTCGCGGGACTCACCGGCGCCGACTGGCTCACCCACACCGCCGGCGGCCTCGGACTACTCGTCGCCGCCGTCGCCGGGTACGCGGCCTTCGCGCTGATGCTGGAGGACATGCGCGGCGAGCAGGTCCTGCCCCTGGGCCGCAGCGGCCCCGCCCACACCGCCGTGGAGGGCGACCTCGCGGTGCAGCTCCGCAACCTGGAGCGCCAGGCCGGCGTCCGCCGCACCCTCTGAGCCCGTCACCGCACGAACCGACCGACCGATCCACCGATCCACGACCCTCGCACCACAAGGAGAACCGCCATGTCCTACATCACCGTCGGCCAGGAGAACAGCACGGCCGTCGACCTCTACTACGAGGACCACGGCACCGGACAGCCCGTCGTGCTCATCCACGGCTTCCCGCTCGACGGCCGCTCCTGGGAGCGGCAGAGCGCCGCACTGCTCGACGCCGGCCACCGTGTCATCACCTACGACCGCCGCGGCTTCGGCCGGTCCTCGCAGCCCACGACCGGCTACGACTACGACACCTTCGCCGCCGACCTGAACATCCTGATGGAGACGCTCGACCTGCGCGACGCCGTCCTCGTCGGCTTCTCCATGGGTACCGGAGAGGTCGCCCGCTACGTCGCCCGGTACGGCTCCGGCCGGCTGGCCAAGGTCGCCTTCCTCGCCTCCCTGGAACCGTGCCTGCTGAAGTCCGACGACAACCCCGGCGGCGTCGCGCCCCGGGAGTTCTTCGACGGGGTCGTCGAGGCGGTCCGGGCGGACCGCTACGCCTACTACACCGCGTTCTTCGGCGACTTCTACAACCTGGACGAGAACCTCGGGACCCGCATCAGCGAGGAGGCCGTCCGCAACAGCTGGAACACCGCCGCACGGGGCGGCGCGTACGCGGCGGCCGCGGCCCCCGCCACCTGGTACACCGACTTCCGCGCCGACATCCCGGCCGTCGACGTCCCCGCCCTCATCCTGCACGGCACCGCCGACCGCATCCTGCCGGTCGAAGGCACCGGGCGCCCCTTCCACAAGGCCCTGCCGGCCGCCGACTACGTCGAGGTCGAGGGGGCCCCGCACGGCCTGCTGTGGACCCACGCCGAAGAGGTCAACGCCGCGCTCCTGGCCTTCCTGAGCAGGTGAGCGCCGCCCGCCGGTCCCCCGCGGGTGCGCATCCCCCTCAGCGGCGGCCGGAGGGACCGGCCCGGCCGCCGCACCAGCACGACATCGATCAGGAAGAGCGGTACCCATGCAGTTCGGCGTGTTCACCGTCGGGGACGTCACCCCCGACCCCACCACCGGCCGTGCTCCGAGCGAGCACGAGCGGATCAGGGCGATGGTCGCCATCGCCCTCAAGGCGGAGGAGGTGGGGCTCGACGTCTTCGCGACCGGCGAGCACCACAACCCGCCCTTCGTCCCCTCTTCCCCCACCACCCTGCTCGGGTACATCGCCGCCCGCACCGAGCGGCTGCTCCTCTCCACCGCCACCACCCTGATCACCACGAACGACCCGGTGAAGATCGCCGAGGACTACGCGATGCTCCAGCACATCGCGGACGGCCGCGTCGACCTCATGATGGGCCGCGGGAACACCGGCCCGGTGTACCCCTGGTTCGGTCAGGACATCCGGCGGGGCATCGACCTGGCCAAGGAGAACTACGCGCTGCTGCGCCGGCTGTGGGACGAGGACACGGTGGACTGGGAGGGTGCTTTCCGCACCCCGCTGCAGTCGTTCACCTCCACCCCGCGCCCGCTGGACGGCGTCGCGCCGTTCGTGTGGCACGGCTCGATCCGCTCCCCGGAGATCGCCGAGCAGGCCGCGTTCTACGGTGACGGGTTCTTCCACAACAACATCTTCTGGCCCGCGTCGCACACCAGGCAGATGGTGAGGCTCTACCGGCAGCGGTACGCGCACTACGGCCACGGCACCCCCGAGCAGGCGATCGTCGGCCTCGGCGGCCAGGTGTTCATGCGGGCCAACTCCCAGGACGCCGTACGGGAGTTCCGGCCGTACTTCGACAACGCGCCCGTCTACGGGCACGGTCCGTCGCTGGAGGAGTTCACCGAGCAGACCCCGCTGACCGTCGGCTCCCCGCAGCAGGTCATCGAGCGCACCCTGGCCTTCCGCGACCACGTCGGGGACTACCAGCGGCAGTTGTTCCTCATGGACCACGCCGGGCTGCCGCTGAAGACGGTCCTGGAGCAGCTCGACATCCTCGGCGAGCAGGTCGTCCCCGTCCTGCGCGAGGAGTTCGCCAAGCTCCGACCCGCCGGCGTCCCCGACGCCCCCACCCACGCGGCCCGCGTCGCCGCGTCCGTGCCCGGGGGAGTGACCGCGGCGTGAAGCTGACCGTCGTCTCCGCGGGACTGAGCACGCCCTCCTCGACGCGCCTGCTCGCCGACCGCCTGGCCGATTCCGTCCGCGCACAACTCCCCGCCGACCGGGAGGGGGCGACCGTCGAGGTCGTGGAGCTGCGTGAACTCGCCAGGGGGGTGGCGGACCACCTCGTGACCGGCTTCCCGTCCCCGCGTCTGGCCGCCGCCGTCGAGGCCGTGACGTCGGCCGACGGCCTCGTCGCCGTGACCCCCGTCTTCACCGCGTCCTACAGCGGCCTCTTCAAGTCGTTCTTCGACCTGGTCGACCCCGACGCCCTGACCGGCACCCCGGTCCTGATCGGGGCGACCGGCGGCACAGCCCGCCACTCGCTGGTGCTGGAGCACGCCCTGCGGCCGCTCTTCGCCTCCCTGCGCTCGGTCGTCGTGCCCACGGCCGTGTACGCGGCGTCCCAGGACTGGGGGGCGGGCGGGGACGCCTGGTCCGAGGGCCTGCCCGCTCGCGTCCGGCGCGCGGGCGGCGAGCTGGCCGCCCTGATGAGCGCCCGCGCGACCCGGCCGGGGCCCGACGGGGAGGACGGCGTCACGGTGCCGGAGCGGCGGATCGCCGATCTGCGCCTCGACTGAGTCCGGACCGGGTCACACGCGGCCGCCGCGCCTGCGCCACTCCACCGGGGTGCACCCGTGGTACCGGCGGAACGCGCGGCTGAAGTGGCCCGGGTCGGCGAATCCCCACCGCAGTGCGATCGCCGCGACGGACAGCGTCCGCAGCTCGGGCCGCGCCAGTTCGCGGGCGCTCTGCTCGATCCTGCGCTGCTGGATCAGCCGCCCGACGGTGGTGTCCTCGGACTGGAAGACGCGGTGCAGGTACCGCACGGAGATGTGGTGGTCGCGCGCCACGGTCCGCGGGGACAGGGCGGGGTCCTCGAGGTGGCGGTCGATGTGCTCGCGCACCCGCCGGACCAGCGCGGCCCGCGCGCCGGCCTCCGCGTCCCCGGGCCGGGAGCGTTCGAGGAGCAGGACGGACAGGAGCTCCACGACAGTGTCGGCGAGCCGCCCGGCCACGGCCGGGGCGTAGGACGCCGGCGACGTGGCGAGGGTGGAGACGACGGTGCCGAGCAGCCCCGCGGTCCCGGCCGACGAGGCGAAGGCCGGCAGCGCGGCGCCCCGGGTCGCCCTGTCGTACGGGGCGAGCCGGGACCGCGGCACCCGGAGCACCAGGGCGGTGAAGGGACCCTCGCAGTGGAGGGAGTAGGGGCCGGCCTCGTCCCACACCATCAGGTCGCCTCCGCCGGCGACGAGGTGGCGTCCGCCCTGGACGAGGGCCGCCGTGCCGCGCGTGAGCAGGACCAGGAGCACACCGGGGCCGCCGTCGACGTGCGGGGCGGCCGCGGCGCGGGTCACCCGCTGCGTGTCGGACGCGACGCGCGAGACGTCGAGGTGGCCGAGGCGGGCGGTGACGACCGTCCCGCCCGGTGACGCGCCGTCGGCCGTCGTGACGCGGACGGCGCCCAGGACGGTGCGCACCCGCTCCTGCCATGCGCCGAGTCGACTGTCTCCGCGGACCGCGTCCGCTGCCGGCATCGGGGGCACCGGTACTCCTTCTTGCTCGCCTCGAAGCTCACTGGGCCGGAAGGAGCCGGGGGCGCTCGCGCCCCGCGGATCCTCCGTCCCGCTCAGCCAAGCAGCGGGCCGCGGTCCGTCCCAGGCAGGAGCGCGGGCAGTTCGGAACTGCCGGTCGGCGAGCCCTACTCGAACGCCGTGCGTCCCGGCAGTGCTCCCGCGGCCAGTGCGTCGAGGCTCGCGTGCGCCTCCTCCAGCAGCTCAGCGGGCGCGGACACGCCGCGCTCGAGCACGGCCCGGTAGGAGACCTCCGCCTCCTCGCGGCGCCCGAGGTGCGCGAGGGCGTGGCCGAGGTAGAGGTGGACCTTCGCACCGGCCCGGAAGTAGCCGCGGCCCTCCTGCTCGCCGCGGATGGAGCCCAGTGCCTCGGCCGCCTCCTCCCACCGTCCCTCGTTCAGGTAGACGTACGACACGTGGTAGGTGGAGACCACCCTCGTCATGGCATGGGGCGGTATCCGGTCGCGCTGGGCGGGATCGGCCAGCGCGCGCATGACCGTACGGTGGGTCTCCACGGCCTCCCGTGTGCGTCCGGCCTTGCGCAGGACGGTGATGTTCACGTTGGCGGCCTGCAGGTACCTGTCCAGTTCGTCGGCCTCGTGGAAGAGGCTCATGGCCAGGGAGATGCTCTCGACGGCGTTCGCGACGTCGTCGACCGCGTCCTGGAGCCAGCCCAGGTACATGTGGGCCCTCGCCTGCTCGACGAGGTCGCCGCAGTCGGTGGCGGTGGCGAGGGCGGAGGCGGCGGCGGCGAGCGCGTCCTCGTGGCGGCGGTCGCACTGCCAGAGGACCCAGGCGTGGTTGCTGCGGAACGCGGCTTCCGACACCCGGTCGTCGAGCGCCGTCGAGGCCCGGGCCGCCTGTTCGAAGACCTCTCCCCAGTGGCTCCAGGAGATCCAGCTCCCGCAGGTCTCCTCCACGGCCTTCGCGGTCGCCGTGACCGCCCTGTGCTCGCCGAGGGCGGCCGCCTGGCGGTACGCCCCCAGCCAGTTGTCGCCCTCGGCTTTGAGCCAGGCCAGCGCCTCGTCCCGGCCGTCCAGGCGGACGTGCCGCGGGCGTCGGGTAGGCGGTACCCGGTCGCCCGAGGCGTAGACCTGTCCCGCCGCCTGCGCCGCCTCCAGGAGCCACGACCGCAGGCCGGTCGAGGCCCGCGCCGAGTGCCCCTCCTCGTCGGTCTCGCGGTGCCGGGCGCGCGCGTAGAGCCGCAGCAGGTCGTGGAAGCGGTAGCGGTCGCCCCGCGAGGTCATCAGGAGGCCCGTTTCGATGAGTTCCTCCAGGAGGTCCTCGGCGTCGGGGAGTCCGGTCCCGGCCACGACGGCGGCCAGCGGGGCGCTGAAGTCGCCGCCGGGGACGAGGGACAGGAGACGGAACATGCGGGCGGTCTCGGGGGAGAGGCGCGAGTACGACAGCGAGAACGCGGAGTTGACGCGCAGGTCGCCCGCGCTGAGGGCGTCGATGCGGCGGTCCTCGTCCGCCAGGCGGGCCGCGAGCCGGCGCAGGCTCCAGTTGGAGCGGGTGGCGGCCCAGTTGGCTGCCACGCGGAGTGCCAGGGGCAGGTGTCCGCACAGTGCGGTGACCGATCCGGCTGCCGCGGGGTCGTCCTCGACCCGGCCGTCGTCCACCACGGCCCGCAGCAGCGCCGTCGACTCCCGTTCCGACAGCGAGCCCAGTGCCACCCGCCGCACACCGGACAGGCCGGCCAGGGTGTGCCGGCTGGTGACCACCACCAGGACCCGCCCGCGGGCGGGGAGCAACGGCCTGACCTGCGCCTCGTCCCGCGCGTTGTCCAGCACGACGACCGCGCGCAGGTCCGCCGCGGTGGCGTGGTAGAGCGCCATACGGTCCTCCGCGCTCAACTGGGCGCCGGCGGTGTCCGCCGCGCCCCACGCGCCGAGCAGCCGCATCGCCGCCTCGTCGGCGGTCAGCGGCCGTTCGTCCAGGCCGCGCATGTCCACGAAGAACGCGCCGTCGGACAGGGAGGCGGCACTCTCCTCCGCGAGCCGCACCGCCAGCGTCGTCTTCCCGCTGCCCGGCACCCCCGACACGACGGCGGCCGGAAGCGTCGGGAACCGCTCGGCGGCCGTCCCGGGCCGGTCGTCCGTCGCCGCCCGCCGGGCGAGGTCGCGCAACACGGACAGCTCCGCCTCCCGGCCCACGAAGTCCGGCACGCCCCGCGGCAGCATGCAGGGCGACACGCGTACGGGTTCGGCCCCCTTGCCGGCCGCGCGCGCCACCCGGGCCGCGGCCATCAGCCCGTCGTACGCCGCCCCCTCCAGCCGCATGCCCTGCGCCAGCGCGGTGACCGTTCCCCGGCGGGGGCGCGCGCTGCGCCCGCGCTCCATGTCGCCGATCGCCCGCACGGACACCCCGGAGGCCTCCGCCAACTGCTCCATGGTGAATCCGTGGTCGAGCCGCAACTGCCGCAGCGCCCGCCCGAAGGATGTGACGCCCGGCTCCCAGGCGGTCCGGTGCATGGTGATCCCCTCCGCACCCGCGACGCGCCGCGGTGTCGCGGCGGCCTCGGTGTCCTCTTTTTCGTCCTTGATTCAACTAGATGATCTGTGCAGGAGAACCTCCACCCCCCCCGGAGCGGGGGAGCGGGCCGACGGCCCGGCCGGGCGCCCCGCCGCGGAGGATGACGCGGGATCAGGCCGTGAAGCGCGGCAGGGCGACGCGGCGGCGTACGGTGCGGAGCCCGGCAGGGCGGCGCGGGGCCGTGACCGGTCCCCTCTTTTGGTTGCGGCCGCGCGCCTGGCGCCCTCGGGTCACGAACCGCAGCAGCCGCCCGCCGGGGCCTCCTCGGCAACCGCACCGACCGCGCCGGGGGCGCTGAGCCGGACGGGCTGCGGGGTGGGTGCGCAGCAGCCGCCGCCGTCGGTCTGCGGGTTGTCGGAGGTGTCGGGGGTGCCGGGGGTGTCGAACAGGCCCGCGCCGCCGCAGACCCCGGTCTCGGGCAGGGTCAGTTCGACGCGGTCGGCCGCGTCGAGGTCGCCTGCGATCGCGGCGGCCACCGAGCGGACCTGCTCGTAGCCGGTCATCGCGAGGAACGTGGGTGCGCGGCCGTAGGACTTCATGCCCACCAGGTACACCCCCGGCTCGGGGTGGGAGAGCTCGCGGTGGCCGTGCGGGTAGACGGTGCCGCAGGAGTGCTGGTTGGGGTCGATCAGCGGCGCGAGCTCGACCGGTGCCTGGAGGCGCTCGTCGAGGCCGAGGCGGAGCTCGTCGAGGAAGGACAGGTCGGGGCGGAAGCCGGTCAGCACGATCGCCTCGTCGACCGGGTCCAGGCGGCGGCCGTCCTCGCCGACCAGGACCAGGCGGCCGTCGCCGTCGCGCTCGACCGCCTCGGTGCGGAAGCCGGTGACGGCGTCCGCGTGGCCCTCGTCGACGGCGGCCTGCGCCGCCAGGCCCAGGGCGCCGCGCGCCGGGAGCTGGTCGGCCTCGCCGCCGCCGAAGGTGGAGCCGGAGATGCCCCGGCGCAGGATCCACACGCCCTTCGTACCGGTCCCGTCGTCGGACTTGGCCAGGTCGGCGAGGGAGGCGAGAGCGGTGAACGCCGAGGCGCCGGAGCCGATCACGGCGGTGCGCCTGCCCGCGTAGCGGGCCCGGACGGCCGGGTCCTTCAGGTCCGGGACGCGGTAGGTGATCCGGTCCGCTGCGGTCGTCTCGCCGAGCGCGGGAAGTCCGCTGCCGCCGGCCGGGGACGGCGTGGCCCAGGTGCCCGAGGCGTCGATGACCGCGCGGGCGAAGAGGCGCTCCTCACGGCCGTCGGTGTGGGCGACGTGCACGACGAACGGCTGGGTCTCGCGGTCGGCGTCCACGATCCGGTCCCGGCCGGCCCGCGAGACGCCGGTGACGGTGGCGCCGGTGCGGACACGGTCGCCGAGGACGTCGGCGAGCGGCTGCAGGTAGGACTCGGCCCAGTCGCCGCCGGCGGGGTAGGTGGCCGGGTCGGGGCGGGTCCAGCCGGTGGGGGCGAGGAGCTTCTCGGCGGCGGGGTCGACGACCTCGCCCCAGGTGGAGAACAGCCGCACGTGCGACCACTCGCGCACTGCGGCGCCGGCGGTGGGCCCGGCCTCCAGGACCAGGGGCTCGATGCCCTGGTCGATGAGGTGGGCGGCGGCGGCCAGGCCGGCGGGGCCGGCCCCGATCACGACGACGGGCGACTCGGTGGTGGCGGGCGCGTTCACGGCGACTCCTTGCGTGTTTCGACGTCTGTCGATGGCTTGCGCGGCCCAGCATGACATCTGCATCGATGGGCGTCAACATAGACATTCATCGAAGTCAGGGTGTTCGCCGATGGAGCACATCGACGCCGCCGTGATCGGCGGTGGCCAGCCCGGGCCCGCCACCGCCCATACGCTGCTGCGGCGCGGCCTGAGGTCGGTGGTACTGGAGGCGCCCGACCGTGCGGCCGGGGCGTGGCCGCGCCGCTACGACAGCCTCACGCTGTTCCCGTCCGCCCGGTACGGCTCCCTGCCCGGGATGCCGTTCCCCGGCGCCGACCGTGACCGCTACCCGCACCGCGACGAGGCCGTCGCCTCCCTCGCCGCCCGCGCCGGCCGCCTGGACGCCGAGATCCGCACCGGCTGCCGCGTCATTGCGCTCCGCCGCACCGGCGACGGCTTCGCGGTGGAGCCGGAGGGCGGCGGCCGGTTGTCCGCGCGGGCCGTTGCCGCAGCCTCCGGGACGTCCGGTCGCCCGCACCGGCCGGTGCTGCCGGGCCCTCAGGAGTACGCCGGGCAGGTGCTGCACGCCGCCGACCACCGCAGCCCGGCCCCTTCGGCGGCCGTCGGGTGGTCGTGGTCGGGGCCGGGAACTCCGCGGTGCAGATCGCCGCCGAGCTCGCCGAGGCGGCACGCGTCACGCTCACCGCCCGCGGGCCGGTGAAGTTCGCCGCCCAGCGCATCCTGGGGTGACGGACCTACCCGCACTGGTTCGACATGTGTCAACATAGACGCATGTCGAATGCGAAGGTGCTGCCGCTGCTCGAGCCCGCCGATGGCCAGGGTGCGGTGCCGTGCTGCCCGCCGCTGACCGAGCGCCCGATGACCGCCGAGGAGGCCGAGACGGCCGCGCGGATGTTCAAGGCACTCGGTGACCCGGTGCGCCTGCGGCTGTTCTCCGCTGTGGCCTCGCACGAGGGCGGGGAAGCGTGCGTGTGCGACATCTCCGACGTCGGCGTCTCCCAGCCCACCGTGTCCCACCACCTGAAGAAGCTCAAGGAGGCCGGGCTGCTCACCTCCGAGCGGCGCGGCACCTGGGTCTACTACCGGGTCGAGCCGTCGGTGCTCGCCGCGATGGGCAAGCTGCTGACGATGCCGGCCGCGGCCTGACCGGGACGAGGAGGGGGGACGTCGCGGTGAGCGGATCTGCGAGCCCGGTGCTCGTGCCGCCGGCGCCGGAACACGCGGGGCAGGTGCTGCCGGTCCACCGCACCCCGTCTACGTCCACCCGGCTGCCCGCGGCCGCGGCGTCGCCTCCGCGCTGCTGAAGGCTCCGGTGGACTCCACGGAACGGGCCGGGATCCGGACGATCCGGTCGGGGATCTCTCCCGAGAACACCGCCGACCTCTGTGTTCACCAGCGGGCCGGCTTCCGTGTCATCGGCACGGGAGCGGATCGGGCGCCGTCACGGCGCCGGCGCGACGTCGTCCTCGTCGAGCGCCGCAGCCCCGCCATCAGCTGACCGGTCACGGCAGGCCGGCGATCGCGCGGACGGCGTCGCGGGCCGGACGGCCGACGCCGATGAGGGTGGCCGAGGCCGGGCCGGTCCAGTCGCCGTAGCCGAGCAGGTGCAGCCGCGGCTCACCCAGGGCGCGCGTGCCGTCGGTGGGAATGCGGCCGCGCGGGCCGCGCAGGTTCAGCGGGGCAAGGTGGGCCAGGGCCGGGCGAAAGCCGGTGCACCAGATCACCGCATCCTCGTCGCTCCGGCTGCCGTCAGCCCACCGGACACCGGTTGCCGAGAGACCGGCGAACATCGGCTTCGCGGTCAGGAGCCCGGCGTCGCGGGCCGCGCGGACGGGCGGCACGGCCACGATGTCGCCGAGGGAGGCGACCCCGCCGGTGTCGCTGCCGCCGGCGTCCAGGGCGCGGCGGCGGGCGGTGGCGACATCGAACAGGGCCCGGCCGTCGATGTCGTCCGGCAGGAACCGCGGCGGCCGCCGGGTCACCCACGTCACTTCGACACGGCCGTCGAGGGCGAGGTCGGCGGCGATCTGGGCGCCGGAGTTACCGCCGCCGACGACGATGACGCGCTGGTCGGCGAAGTCGGCCGGACGGCGGTAGTTCACCGTGTGCAGCTGCCGCCCGGTGAAGACGGATCTGCCGGGGACGGCGGGCAGGAACGGCCGCGACCAGCTGCCGGTGGTGCTGATGACCGCGCGGGCCCGCCACGTGCCGGTGTCCGCTTCGACCAGGAGCCGGTCTGCGTCGCGGCGTACGGCGTCCACGCGGGTGCCGTGCTGGACGGGCAGGTCGTAGCGCTTCCCGTAGTCGGTCAGGTAGTCCACCACGTGCCCCGCGCCCGGGTACGTCTCGCCCGCTCGGGCGGGCATGAGGCGACCGGGCAGCGAGGAGTGCTCGGCCGGGGAGAACAGGTGCAGCGAGCTCCACATGTGCTGCCACGCCCCGCCCGGCGCCGTGCCGGCGTCCAGGATCACGAAGTCCAGGGCCTGGCGGCGCAGGTGGTAGCCGGCGGCGAGTCCTGCCTGGCCGCCACCGACCACCACCACATCCGTGTGGTGGGTCACGGGGCCGTGGTCACCGCGCCGGGGGCGAACTTCTTGCGCCAGGCGAGCGCGACGTAGACCAGGCCGATCAGGACCGGGACTTCGATGAGCGGGCCGACGACGCCGGACAGGGCCTGGCCGGAGGTGACGCCGAAGGTGGCGATGGCGACGGCGATGGCCAGCTCGAAGTTGTTGCCCGCCGCGGTGAAGGCGAGGGTCGTGGTGCGGTCGTAGGCCAGGCCCAGGCCCTTGCCGAGGAGGAAGGTGCCGAAGAACATGAGGGCGAAGTACACCAGCAGCGGCAGTGCGATGCGTACGACGTCCAGCGGCTGCGAGGTGATCGTCTTCCCCTGGAGAGCGAAGAGGACGACGATCGTGAACAGCAGCCCGTACAGCGCCCACGGGCCGATCTTCGGCAGGAACTTCGCCTCGTAGTCGGTACGGCCCAGCTTCTGCTCACCGATGCGGCGGGTCAGGAAGCCGGCCAGCAGCGGGACGCCGAGGAAGATGACGACGTTCAGCGCGATGTGCCAGACGGACACGTCCAGGCCCTGGCCGTCGCCGAGGTTCATCCACCGGGGCAGCAGGTCGAGGTAGAACCAGCCCAGCAGGCCGAACGCGAGAACCTGGAACACCGAGTTCAGGGCGACGAGGACGGCGGCGGCCTCGCGGTCGCCGCAGGCGAGGTCGTTCCAGATGATGACCATGGCGATGCAGCGGGCCAGGCCGACGATGATCAGGCCGGTGCGGTACTCGGGCAGGTCCGGCAGGAAGATCCACGCCAGGGCGAACATCACCGCCGGTCCCACGATCCAGTTGACGACCAGCGAGGAGACCATCAGCTTCCTGTCGCCGGTCACCCGGTCGAGCCGGTCGTAGCGGACCTTCGCCAGCACCGGGTACATCATCACGAGCAGGCCGAGCGCGATCGGCAGGGAGATCCCGCCGACCTCGATCTTCGCGAGCGCATCGTTCATCCCCGGGATCAGGCGGCCCAGGCCCAGACCGATGGCCATGGCCAGCAGGATCCACACCGCGAGGTAGCGGTCGAGCGTGGAGAGCTTCCTGACGATCGAGTCGTCCCCACCGCCAGTCGGAGCGGGGGCGGTGGTGGGCTCGGTGGAGGTCACGGGCAGGCCCTCTTGTTCTCGGCGGCGGTGCGGGCGGAGTCGGCGAGCCCGGCGAACTGCTCGGACAGGCCGGCCAGCACCTCGGGCCTGAGCTTGTAGTACGTGAAGCGGCCGCACGGCTCGGTCTCCACGATCCCGGCCTCGCGCAGCACCTTCATGTGGTTGGACAGGTTGGTCTGCTTGGCTCCGGTCTCCTCGACCAGGTGCGTCGTGCAGAGCGTCTCGCGCGCCAGCAGGGTCACGATCCGAAGGCGGAGCGGATCGCCCAGCACCCGGATCACATCAGGATCGACTGAAGTCAGCATGCACTGATACTCTCACATCATCACCCGCTGATACCAGCGGGGGCTGAAGTCATCGGCGGCTGGGTTCCGCCATGCGACGAGAGAGAACGATCACCATGGCCGACAAGCCGTCCGTCCTGTTCGTCTGCGTCCACAACGCCGGCCGCTCCCAGATGGCCGCCGCGTGGCTGACCCACCTGGCCGGCGACCGCGTCGAGGTCCGCTCCGCCGGCTCCGCGCCCGGCGCCGCGGTCAACCCGGCCGCCGTCGAGGCGATGGCCGAGGTCGGCATCGACATCTCCAAGGAGACGCCGAAGATCCTCACCATCGACGCGGTGAAGGAGTCGGACGTGTGCATCACCATGGGCTGCGGCGACACCTGCCCCGTCTTCCCCGGCAAGCGCTACCTCGACTGGAAGCTCGACGACCCGGCCGGCCAGGGCGTCGAGGCCGTCCGCCCGATCCGCGACGAGATCAAGACCCTGGTGGAGGGCCTGATCGCCGAGATCGCCCCGGAGAAGCCGGAGGCGACGGCGTGAGCGGGATACGCGAGGTCGTCGTCATCGGCTCCGGCCCCGCCGGATACACCGCCGCGCTCTACAGCGCCCGCGCCCAGCTCGAGCCCCTGCTGTTCGGCAGCTCCGTCTTCGTCGGCGGCTCGCTCACGACCACCACCGAGGTCGAGAACTTCCCCGGCTTCCCCGACGGCGTCGACGGCCCCGTCCTCATGGAGAACATGCGGGCCCAGGCCGAGAAGTTCGGCGCCGAGATGATCGACGACGACATCGTCGAGGTGGACCTCACCGGCGACATCAAGCTGCTCACCGACTCCGCCGGCACCGTCCACCGCGCGAAGACGGTGATCATCGCGACCGGCTCCGGCTACCGCAAGCTCGGCCTGCCGAAGGAGGACGAGCTGTCCGGCCGGGGCGTGTCCTGGTGTGCGACCTGCGACGGGTTCTTCTTCCGTGACCGCGACATCATCGTGGTCGGCGGCGGCGACACCGCCATGGAGGAAGCCACCTTCCTCACCCGCTTCGCCCGCTCGGTCACGGTCGTCCACCGCCGCTCCACCCTGCGCGCCTCCAAGGTCATGCAGGACCGGGCCTTCTCCGACGACAAGATCTCCTTCGCCTTCGACAGCGAGATCGCCGAGATCAAGGAGACGAACGGCATGCTCGCCGGCGTCGTCCTGCGCGACGTCCTCACCGGCGCCACCCGCGACCTGGACGTCACGGGGCTGTTCATCGCCATCGGGCACGACCCGCGCACCGAGCTCTTCAAGGGCCAGCTCGCCCTGGACACCGATGGCTACGTCACCGTCGCGTCCCCGACGACGCGCACCAGCCTGCCCGGGGTGTTCGCCGCCGGCGACGTCGTCGACCACACCTACCGCCAGGCCATCACCGCGGCCGGAACGGGCGCGGCGGCCGCCCTGGACGCCGAGCGCCACCTCGCCGCCCTCGGTACCGCCGAGACCGAGCCGAAGACCGTCGCAGTCCCTGTCTGATCCGCACACGACGACGGCGTGGCCCGCTCCCACGAGTTCTCGGGGACCGGCTCACGCCGTCACCGTCCCTTCCGGGACGGCCTGGTCGTGCGTTCGCGCAGACACCGGTCGCCCGAGCTCCTCGATCGCCCGGTGCCCTCCGCGAGCGCCTGCTCGAAGCGGTCCAGCGACGTGCGGAGCCTGCCCGCAGGGCCGTTTCACCCGCCCCCCGGGACCGGGGGACGGCGGCGGGGCGTCAGGCCGCGGGGCGGCGATGCACGCTGACGGCGTACCCGCAGCCCGGTACGTAGGGCTCCCCGGCCCACGTGGCGTAGCGGTGCAGCGGGGTCAGGCCGGCCCGGGCGCACCAGAGGTCGAACTCCGCGATGGCGAAGGGGGGTTCGGGCAGCGGCAGGTGCGCCGCGTCGAGTCCCATGCCGGTGACGAGCAGGCCGCCGGGGCGCAGTGCGGCGGCGAGGTGCCGGACGACGGCCGGCTCCGTGCCGGGGGCGAGCAGGGGGACGACGTTCCCGGCGGCGAGCACCAGGTCGAAGTCCGGTCGCAGCCCGAGGGCGTCGAGCCGGGCGAGGTCGCCGAGGAGCCAGTCCTGCGCGGGGGCCTCGCGGCGGGCGACCGCGAGCATCGAGGCGTCGACGTCCACCCCGGTGCAGTCGTGGCCCAGCTCCGCGAGCCGGATCGCGATCCGGCCGGTGCCGCAGCCCGCGTCGAGGACCCGCGCGGCCGGACGCAGCAGCGCGTCGCAGAAGGCGGCCTCGCCGTGGACGTCCTCCCCGGCCGCGGCGAGCCGGGCGAACCGCCGCGCGTACTCCTCACCGGCCCGCCCCCCGGTGAGCTCCGCCCAGCGGTCCCGTTGCTCTGCCATACGCGGCGTCCCCTCGCGGTCTGCGTCGCCCGGCGAGGTGCGACGGCGGTGTTGTCGGCCCGCCCATCGTCGCAGGTGGCGTGCGCGGGGCGGCCGAGCGGGGCTGGGTAGGGGCCCGGTAGGGGCCGGCCCGTCGGCCCGGTAGGGGCCGGCCCGTCGGCCCGGTAGGGGCCGGCCCGCGCGGCAGGGGCGGCCCGAACCCTCGCGCACGACGACGGCCGACGGGTCGCGGCCCCCCGAGCGCCTCCACGCGGACCGCGGATGCGGCCGGCCCTTCACCTGCGCCGCCCCGCGGCCCGCGCCCCCGCCCCGCGCCGTCCTTCGCCCGCGCCGGCGCCCCGCGGCCCACGGCCCGCACCCCGCGCCCGGGCGCGTTCCGCTCTCCACACTCCCGGCCCCGCCCCACGGCATGCGCACCCCCTCGCGGAACCCGGCATTCCAGACACCCTTTCGGAAAACTTCGGAAACTTTCCGAGCGTGACGCAATCGTGATACCCGCCTCTGTCCCCGGCGTTGACGCCGGAAGGGCTCAGGGCCACAGTGTGCCCACGTGAAACGGACGCTTTCGCCGAATCGTATGGAAGATCCGACGGCGGAAAAGTTTCCGCCTGTTCCGCGCAAGTCCTCGAGCCTGCCTGCTTCCGACACCGGTGCCGCCCTGCCGTACCGCACCGTGCCTCCCCCGACCGCACACCTGAGGAGTCGTCATGCCCTCCCCACGCCCACGCCCGAGACCACCGCTGCTGAGACGGCTGCTGGCCTCGACCGGAGTCGCCGCGACGGTGGCGACGCTGCTCACGGTCCCGGCCGCCGCCCCCGCGGCCGCGGCCGACACGGTGACGCTCGGCAAGGCCGCGTACTACGACAAGGTGCTCGCGGGGATCATCGGCGAGGTGGGCGGCTTCCTCAGCGGCTACGAGTTCGCCGCACCGAACGACGCACCGCACCCGGACGCCTGGTTCGAGCCGGCGAACGGCCCCTACGCGGGGAACTTCACCCACTTCACGCCCGGCGACCCCGCCACGTACACGCGACTGCTCGCGCCGGGCCGGGTGCGCGGCCAGGACAACTACTTCATGGGCTACTTCAACCAGCACGTCCTGGAGCAGCGGGGGACCGACCCGAGCGACGAGGACATCCGCGCGGAGTATCTGGAGCACGGCATCAAGGACTACGGCGGGTCCGACATCGCCGCCCAGCTGATCGAACGCACCGGGATGAAGCCGTTCCAGACGGGTGAGCACGCCTTCAACGCCGTCTCCTGGTGCTGCGAGCCGTACATCGAGACGGACACGCTCGGCTTCAGCACACCGGGCATGCCCAGGACGGCGGCCGCCCTCACGGAGAAGTTCGCCAGGATATCGGGCAGTTTCGACACCACGACCTGGTCGGTCTTCATGTCGACGCTCATGTCCCAGGCGTTCCTGACGGACGACGCACGCACCGCCCTGTCCCAGGCGGCGGCATCGCTGCCGGAGGGCTCCTGGCCGGCGGCGGTCCACCGCCGCGCGGTGCAGCTGCACGCCCAGAACCCCACGGACTGGCGCTGGGCCCAGCGGCAACTCGCCGCCGAGCGGCGCCGGTTGTACGGGGCGGACGACGACCGGGTGATCGCCGACCTGAACCAGGGCACGGTGATCCTGGCGATCCTCTACGGGAACAACGACTACCTGGACACCCTGCGCATCGCGTCCATCGGCGGCAACGAGGGCGTCGACAACGCCGCCCCCATCGGCGCCCTGATGGGGATCGTCAAGGGCATGAGCGGCACCCCGCAGGCGTTCCTGGACAAGATCTGGGCCGGCGGGCAGGGAATCTTCGTCAACGACACCTCCGGCGCGCTGCGCACGTACGTCTCGCGCGACTACCCGGCCGAGCAGAAGTGGTCGGACCTCGCCCGGCTCCACCAGGGGAACGCGGAGGCGGCCATCCGGGCCGGCGGCGGCACCGTCGGCACCGACAGCTACACGATCCGCGTCCAGGACGTGCCCGCCCCCGTCACCGTCCCGGCGGCGAACCCGGGATTCGAGACCGGGAACCTCGACGGCTGGACCGCGAGCGATCCCTCGCACGCGAAGGCGGAGCGGCAGGTCGGCAGCACCGACTTCGCCCGCACCACCCTCGCCCACTCCGGCGACTGGAAGGGGACCGTCTTCACCGACGCCGGACAGCGGGACGTGTCGCTCGGCCAGACGGTCGGCCCGCTGGTGCCCGGTGCGCGCTACCGCGTCCGCGCCTACGTGGCGAGCGTGTCCGGCGCCGACGCCGGACTGTACGCCGACCCCGGCGCGGGAGGCGCGGTGCGGGAGGTGTCGGCCTTCTCCACCGAGGACATGGGGGCGATGGGGCCGCAGATCCTCGGCCGGGCGTGGGCGGCACGCGAGGTCGAGTTCACCGCCACCGCCTCCACCGCGACCGTCGGCCTCAGGCTGGCCGCCCCGGGAGGCGCCTGGGCCAACATCGACGACCTGACCGTCGAGCGGGTCAGCGAGCCGGCCACCGTCCGCTACGAGGCGGAATCCGCCTCCACCGCGGGCGGGGCGGCCCCCGCGGACGCGGCCTCCGCCTCCGGCGGCCGCTACCTGGGCGGCCTGACCGCCTCCGGCGCCTCAGGAACGCTCACCGTGCGGGCCCCGAGCGCCGGGCAGTACCGCCTGCTGGTCCACTACACGAGCACCGCCGCACCGGACACGTACCGGATCAACCTCAACGGGGACAAGGACTGGCCGCTCCCGGCGCACCTGGGGCTGCGCGTCAACGGAAGCGACGCCGGAGCCGTCTACTTCCCGCGCACGGCCGGTCGCTCCGGCGCCTTCCCGACCGGGACCGTCGCCGTCCCGGTCACCCTCGCGGCCGGTGCGAACACGGTCGCCTTCGCCCACCGCTCCGGGAGCGGGGACGTGCAGCTGGACCGGATGGACCTCTCCGCGTTCCCGGAGGCCGTCACCTCCACCGCCCCGAATCCGGGCGCGGGCGGGAACCTGCTGCGCAACGGCGGGTTCGACGCGGCCGGCCCCGGACAGGACCCGCTCGCCTGGAGCACGTGGGCCGGGCAGTCCGGCGGCGACGCCGACGCGGACTACACGGAGGCGGGCAGCGCGGACGGCAGTCTGCGCCTGACCCAGCAGAAGTCCGGGGCGTACGAGGTCTACACGTCGCAGACGGTCACGGGCCTCCCGGCCGGGCGGTACACCGTCCGGGCCCGCGTCATGGGCGGCGGCGGCCAGACGGCGGCCTACCTCGACGTGAAGGGGCACGGCGGCGCGGACCGCAGGGCCGACCTGCCTCAGACCGGGTGGCCGAACTGGAGCACCGTGCAGATGACGGGGGTGCAGGTGACCTCCGGTCAGGCGACGGTGGGCTTCTACAGCAAGGCCTCGGGCGGCCGGTGGGTGTCCGTGGACGACGTCGAGTTCTTCCGCGAGTCGGACGGCTGAGGCGGCGGGTGCGGGCGGGGCGCGGTGCGTCCGCGCCCCACCCCGACCGGCGTCGCCGCCCCCGCCCGGGGTCGGCGTCGGCCCCCGGGGTCGGCGTCGCCCCGCCCGCCCTGACCGGCGTCGCCTTGCCCGGGAACCACGTCGCCGCGCCCCACCCGGGACCCGCGTCACCGCCCCCACCCGGGCCCGGCGTCGCCCCGCCCAGCCCGGCCCGGCCTCACCGCGCCCCACCCTGGACCCGCGCCACCGCCCCCACCCAGACCCGGCGTCGCCCCGCCCAGCCCGGCCCGGCCTCACCGCGCCCCACCCTGGACCCGCGCCACCGCCCCCACCCAGGCCCGGCGTCGCCCCGCCCAGCCCGGCCCGGCCTCGCCGCGCCCATCCGGGATCCGCGTCAGCGCGCCCGCCCCACCCCGCCCCGCTCCCCCGCACCGCATTCCGGTCGCGCTCCATGCCTTGACAGCCTCCGACGGGCGGGCGAATACTTCGGCCAACGCCAGGAAAACGATTTCCTCGCTTTCCGAGCCGGAGCGAAGGCCCTCTCGCACTCCCGGCACCGCACCCCCCGCCCCTCCCCTCCCAGAGGACCTCCATGAACCTCCCCTCGGTCACCCGCCGCCCCTTCGGGACGCTTCCCGACGGCAGCGTCGTCGACCTCTGGCGGCTGGAGGCCGGGGACGGGCCGTTCGCGGAGGTCCTGACCTACGGCGGCGTGCTGCACGCGTTCGGCACGGGAGCGGGCACCGAAGGCACCGGAGGCACCGGCCGCTCCATCGTGCTGTCGCTCCCCGACCTGGACTCGTACCTCAAGGAGAGCCCGTACTTCGGCGCCCTGGTCGGCCGCTACGCGAACCGCATCGCCGACGGCCGCTTCGTGCTCGACGGGACCGAGCACCAGGTCCCGCCCAACGACCGGGGCAACGCGCTGCACGGCGGCCCGGACGGCTTCGACCGCAGGCTGTGGAGGGCCGAGCCGGCTGCCGGCCGCGAGGCCGCCGCCCTGCGGCTCGAACTGACCAGCCCGGACGGCGACATGGGCTTCCCCGGCGCCGTAAAGGTGAGCGCGGAGTACGCGCTGCGGCCCGACGGCACCCTGACCCTCACCTACCGGGCCACGACCGACCGGGCCACCGTCGTCTCGCTGACCAACCACGCGTACTTCAACCTCGCCGGGCCCGGCGGCACGGTCCTCGACCACCGGCTCACCGTGCACGCCGACGCGTACCTCCCCGTCGACGACCGCTCGATCCCGACCGGTGAGCGCCGGCCGGTCGCCGGGACCCCGTTCGACCTCACCGCCGCGACCCGGATCGGCGACCGCGTCGGCTCCCCCGACCCCCAGCTGCGCGCCGCCGGCGGCTACGACCACTGCTGGATCCTGCGCGACGGATCGGACCACGACCTGACGCTCCGTCAGGCCGCGCTGCTGACCGGGCCGGACGGGACCTCTCTGGAGGTCCGCACGACCGAGCCCGGCCTGCAGGTCTACACGGGCAACTTCCTCGACGGGACCGCCCGCGGCACCGAGGGAGTGGCCTACCCGCGGCACGGTGCGGTCTGCCTGGAGACGCAGCGCTTTCCGGATTCGCCCAACCGCCCGGAGTTCCCCAGTGCCGTGCTGCGGCCCGGTGAGACGCTGTACAGCCGCACCGAGTACCGGCTGTGCGGGGAGAGGACGGGTCGGCGTTGAGACCCGGACCCCTCGCCCCGATCCCGCCGAAACACGAAGGAAAGGCCGTTTCCGTGAGCGTCAGCGACTCCCGCCCCCGCCCCACCATCTCCGACGTCGCGTCGAAGGCGGGGGTGGCCATCGGCACGGCCTCCAAGGCGCTCAGCGGTTCGGGCCAGTTGCGGGCCGAGACCCGCGAGCGCGTCCTGGCGAGCGCCCGGGAGCTCGGGTACCAGCCGAACTCCCTGGCCAAGAGCCTGCAGAGCGGCCGGACCTACACCGTCGGGCTCATGACGAGCGACTCCGTGGGCCGGTTCAACCAGCCGCTGATGCTGGGCATCAACGACGCGCTGGGCGCCGGCCGGATGTCGGTCTTCCTCTGCGACGCCCGCGGGGACGGGGTCCGCGAGCAGTACTTCCTGGACTCGCTGATCGCCCGCCAGGTCGACGGCATCATCGTCACCGGCTGGCGCACCGACCACCGGCCGCCGCTCGGCGGCGACCGGCTCGGCGTCCCCGTCGTCTACGCCTACGCGCACTCGGCCGATCCCGCGGACGTGTCCGTCCTGCCGGACGACGAGCACGGCGGGCGGCTGGTCGGCGAGCACCTGGTCGCCACCGGCCGCCGCAGGATCGCCGTGGTCACCGGCCCGGTGGACTACGAGGCCGTCCCGCAGCGCGAGGCGGGCCTGCGCGCCGCGCTCGCCGACGCGGGCCTTGAGCCCCTGCCCGGCCAGGTGCTGCACGGCGACTGGAGCGAGAGCTGGGGCCGCGAGGCGGTCGACATCCTGCTCTCCCAGCAGACGGCGTTCGACGCCGTCTTCTGCGGCAGCGACCAGATCGCCCGCGGCGTGGCCGACCAGCTCCGCGACCGCGGGGTCAAGGTGCCGACCGACGTCGCCCTGGTCGGCTTCGACAACTGGGAGGTCTTCGCCGAGACCACCCGTCCGCCGCTGACCAGCATCGACATGAACATGGAGGAGCTGGGCCGGGTCGCGGCCCGCCGCCTCCTGGACCTCATCGACGGAACGCCGCGCAGCGGGGTGGAGCGGCTGCCCTGCCGGATCGTGGTGCGCGAGTCCTCACGCCCCTCGGTCTCCTCCCTCGCCCCGTCCGCCGACGAGACGGCCGCGACCGTCTGACCCTCCGCGCCCGGCCGCACCTCCCCAGACCCCACAGCACCACCCTCCCCACCCCTCCGCGGTGCGGGCAGCCGACCCCGGCCGCCCGCTCCCTACCCCCGCACGCCCTGATCCGGATCACGGCGTCTCCCCTACACACGAAGAGGAAGCACCATGCGAGTCAGTCGACGTCGCCTGCGCACGGCAGCCGCACTCACCACCGCCACCGCCTGCTTGGCCCTGACCACCGCCTGCGGTGCCGACAACGCCGAGAGCGGGCCCCCGAGCACCCTCGACCTGTGGGCCCGCGCCGGTTCCGCGCAGAGCCTCCAGCGCCTGGCCGACGCCTGGAACAAGACCCACGAGACGCCGAAGGTCAAGGTCACGCAGATCCCCGAGGCGGACTACGTCACGAAGTTCGCGGCCGCCGCCGGCGCCAAGAAGCTGCCCGACCTCGTCGGCGTCGACGTCGTCTACATGCCGCAGTTCGTCCAGCAGGGGCTGCTCACCGACCTCACCGACCGCATCGACGAGCTCCCCTACGGCGACGCGCTGCTCCCCGCCCACCAGAAGCTCGCCACGCGCGACGACAAGACGTACGGCGTCCCGGCCGGGGTGGACGTCTCCTCGCTCTTCTGGAACAAGGACCTGTTCAGGAAGGCCGGCCTGGACCCGGAGAAGCCGCCGACGAACTGGGCCGAGCTGAAGTCCGCCGCCGACAAGGTCGACAAGCTCGGGGACGGCGTCAACGGCTTCTACTACTCCGGCAACTCCACCGGCGCCAACGCCTTCACCTGGCTGCCCCTGGTCTGGGCCTCCGGCGGCAGCCCCCTGGGCGCCGACGGCAAGCCGAACCTCGACACCCCCGAGGTCAAGGGCGCGCTCAGCCTGTACCGCGACCTCGACAAGGCCGGCGACCTGCCCAAGGGCTACGACGGCGACACCGGCACCCACTTCATCAGCTCCTTCCAGGGCGGGAAGATAGGCATCCAGCTCGTCGGCTCCTTCGCCGTGTCGCAGTACGTCAACGAGGCGCCCGACCTGGACTTCGGCGTGACCGGCATCCCCGGCAAGGACGGCGGCCAGAGCTCGTTCGCCGGCGGCGACATCATGGCCATCCCGGCCGGCGCGAAGCACACCGACGACGCGTGGAAGTTCATGGAGTTCTACCTGTCGGAGAAGGTCCAGGTGGAGACGGTCGCCAAGAGCGGCGCGCTGCCGGTCCGCACCGACCTGGCCGACAACAAGTACACCTCGGCCGACCCCCGGGTGTCCGCCAACGCGAAGCTGCTCGACAAGGCCCAGACCCCGGTCTCCACGGTGTACAACCAGCTCTTCAACGACCCCAACGGCCCGTTCCTGGCCATGCTCCGCAAGGGCGTGCAGGGCGGCGACCCCGACGCCGCCGCGGCCACCGCGCAGAAGGAGTTCGGCGCGATCGCCGAGACCGCTCCGTAGCCGCCGACGGGGGCCGGAGGGTCCTTCGCCCTCCGGCCCCGTCGCCCGCCGCCCCCGCCCATCCGCAGACCCGTGGTCTGCCGCAGCACAGGGAGCACCATGCCCCTCCCGACCGCGCGTGCCGACGGCCCGCGCGCCACCCCCGCCGCGTCGGCGCGCCGCCGCTCCGCCGTCGGCGCGCTCCTGGTCGCACCGTCGACGCTCGTCATCGCCGTCTTCTTCCTCCTGCCCCTGGCCCTCGCGGTCTGGATGTCCTTCCACGACTGGCCCCTGTTCGGCGAGCCGGCGTTCACCGGGCTCGACAACTACGAGAAGGCGCTCACCGACGCCCAGGTCTGGGACGCCCTGGGCTTCACCACCCTGTACACCGTGATCGCCACGGTCGCGATCTTCGCCGTCGCGTTCGGGCTGGCGTTCCTCGTCCGCAGCGAACGGCCGGGGGTCGGGCTGTTCCGGACCGCCCTCTTCCTCCCCGTCGTCGTCGGCATGGCCGCGAGCGCCCTGCTGTGGTCCGCGCTGTACAGCCCGCAGGGCGGGGCGATCCCGCAACTCCTGTCCGACCTGCACCTGGTGACCGACCCGGGCAGCCCCTTCACCGCGTACTGGCCCGCGCTGGTGGCGGTGATCGTGATGGTGGTCTGGAAGACGGCCGGCCTCACGATGGTGCTGCTCGTCGTCGGCATGCAGTCGATCCCGGCCGACGTGTACGAGGCGGCGGCCCTCGACGGGGCGGGGCGCGTCACGGTGTTCCGGCGGATCACGCTGCCGCTGATGCGGCGCACCCTCGCGCTCGCCGTCGTGCTCTCGGTCACCGGCTCGTACCTGGCCTTCGACCAGTTCTACATCCTCACCCACGGCGGTCCGGGCCTGTCCACGATGACGGTCGTCTCGACGATCTACCGCACGGCGTTCGTCAGCTACCAGCTGGGCTACGCGGCGGCGATCGCCGTGCTGCTGCTCCTGCTGCTCGCCGTGCTCAACGCCGTACAGCTCCGCATCCTGCGTCCGGGGGACCGATGACCACGACCGAGGCCGCACCGCGGCCCACCGCCACCCGCCCCGGCCCCGCCCGCCCCGGAAGCACCGCCGTGCGGGCCCGACGCCGCAAGCGCGTCTCGGGCGCCGCGTTCTACCTCGCCGGCACCGCGCTGGGACTGCTGTTCCTCGCCCCGCTGCTCTACAGCGCGCTCAGCTCCGTCAAGACGCCAGAGGAGGCGAACGCCGACCCCTCGACCTACCTGCCGCACGCGGTCTCCTTCGACAACTACGCGGCGCTGTTCGACTACGGCTCCGGTCTGGCGACGTACGCGCTGAACACCCTGTTCGTGGCCGTCCTGACCGTGCTCGGCACCGTCGTCCTGTCGTTCCTGGCCGGGTACGGCTTCTCGCGACTGCCGTTCCGGGGGTCGAACGCCGTCTTCGGACTGACCCTGGTCGTGCTGATGGTCCCGTACTCGACGATCATCATCCCGCTGTACACGGTGCTCGGCTGGTTCGGCCTCCAGGACAGCCTGATCGGGCTGAGCCTGGTCTTCATCACCTTCCAGCTGCCGTTCAGCGTCTTCATGATGCGCAACGCCTTCGACGCCGTCCCGAAGGAGCTGGAGGAGGCGGCCCGCATCGACGGCGCCGGCATGGTCCAGACCCTGACCCGGGTCTCGCTCCCGCTCGTCGCACCGGGGCTGGCGACGGTCGCGATGTTCGCCTTCCTCTTCGCCTGGAACGAGTTCTTCGCGCCCCTGGTCTTCCTGACCGACAGCGCCAAGTACACGCTCCCCGTGATGCTCCTGAACGTGCGCACCGGCCAGCTCGGCGCCGTCGACTTCGGCGCCCTCAACGCCGGCGTGACCCTCACCATGCTGCCCTGCCTGGTCCTGTTCCTGGCCCTGCAGCGCTACTACATCAGCGGCCTGGTCGCCGGGTCCGTCAAGAACTGACCCGCCCCGCCCCCGCTGCCCGGACACCGGGCGCCGCGCTCCCGCCGCCCCACTGCACCAGAGGTGACAACCATCGTGACGACCTCCCCCGCCCCCACCCCCGCCGGCAAGGCGGCCTTCGCCGAGCTCCCCCTCGGCGCCGTCCGCCCGGCCGGCTGGCTGCTCGACCAGCTCCGCATCCAGGCGGCGGGCCTCTCCGGCAAACTCGACGAACTCTGGGAGGACGTCGGCCCGAACAGCGCCTGGCTCGGCGGCGACGGCGAGAACTGGGAGCGCGGCCCCTACTACCTCGACGGACTGCTGCCCCTGGCCCACCTGACCGGCGACCCCGTGCTCCTGGCCAAGACGGACCACTGGGTGGAGGCCATCCTGGCCCGTCAGCGGGCCGACGGGTTCTTCGGCCCGGAGGACAACGACGACTGGTGGCCGCGGACGGTCGCCGTCAAGGTCCTCACCCAGCACGCCGACGCCACCGGCGACCCGCGGGTCGAACCCTTCCTGACCGCCTGGTTCCGCTACCAGCTGACCCACCTGCCGAAGCGGCCGCTGCACACCTGGGGCCGGGCGCGCGGCGCCGACGCGGTCCTCGGCGTGCTCTGGCTGCACGCCCGCACCGGGGAGTCCTGGCTCACCGAGCTCGCCGAGCTGCTCCTGGAGCAGACCGACGACTGGGAGGACTACCTGACCGAGCGCCTGATCACCGGACGCGCCCGGACCTTCGACCACCTCACGCACGGCCCGAACGTGGCCATGGGCCTGAAGTCCCCGGCCGTCCGCTACCTGCTGGACGGCGTCGAGGCGCGGCGGGCGGCGACCGTGCGGGCGCTGGAGAACCTCGACCGCCACCACGGCCTCGCCCACGGGCTCTTCTCCGGCGACGAGTGGCTCGCCGGGCGCGACCCGCACCACGGCGTCGAGACCTGCCAGGTCGTGGAGTACATGTTCACGATGGAGCAGATCGCACGGATCTTCGGCGACGGGCGCTACGGCGACCTGCTGGAGCTCGCGGCCTTCAACCACCTCCCGGCGTCCTGCGACGCCCGGATGACGGCGCACCAGTACCACCAGCAGGCGAACCAGGTGCTGGTCAGCGTGGCCCCTCGGGACTGGTCGTTCAGCGGGGACGACGCCAACCTCTTCGGCCTGGAACCGCACTTCGGCTGCTGCACCGCCAACTACCACCAGGGCTGGCCCAAGTTCGTCCGCTCCCTGTGGATGGCCACCGCGGACTCCGGGCTCGCCGCCGTCGCCTACGCCCCCGCCGAGGTCTCGGCCACCGCCGGGGGTGCGGACGTCACCCTGCGCGTGGTCACGGAGTACCCCTTCGGCGACACCGTGACCGTCACCGTCGACCTCGCCGAGCCCACCACCTTCCCCCTCCTGCTGCGCGTCCCCGGCTGGTGCACGGCGGCCTCCCTCACCGTGGCGGGCCGGGCCGCGGACGCCACCCCCGACGCCTCGGGCTACGTGCGCGTCGAGCGCACCTGGGCCGCCGGCGACACCGTGGAGCTGACCCTCCCCATGGCGGTCCGCCCGGTCGCCCGCGACCGGGGGGCGCTCGCGCTGCGCTTCGGGCCGCTCGTCCTGGCCCACGCCGTCGAGGAGATCTGGTCGCCGATCGCCGGCGCGCCGGGGCTGGGCGACTACGAGGTGCGGCCCCGGAAGTCCTGGAACTGGGCGCTCGCCACGTCGCTCGGCCAGGGCGTCGACGGCTGGGACGTGCGCAGGCACCCGGTCGGCCCGGTGCCGTTCGACGGGACCCGCCCTCCCCTGGTCGTCACCGCCCCGGGCATCCGCGTCCCCGAGTGGACCTACCAGGGCGCCTCGTCCGGACCCCTCCCCGACAGCCCGGTGCCGACGGGCTTCCCGGCGGAGGACATCAGACTGCTGCCCTACGGCTCCGCCCGGCTGCGCGTCACCGAGTTCCCGCAGGCGGCCACCACCCGCCCACAGGGCGACGGCGGATGAGCGGAGGGCGGCCCCGACCCGCCCCGGCTGAAAGGCCGGCGGCGGGGTAGCCGGACCGCGACAGAGAACGGCCCCGCGGGGGCCCGCCGCAGGGAGCAGCACATGCCGAAGTCGATCGCCCGCCAACTCCGTACGACCGCGCGCAGGACGTTCGGATGGGAGAGCCTGCGCGCGGAGCAGACCGCAGCGATGACCGCGGTGATGGAGGGGCGCGACACGCTGGTGGTGATGCCGACGGGCGCGGGGAAGTCGGCGGTGTACCAGGTGCCGGGGGTGCTGCTCGACGGCCCGACGGTGGTGGTGTCGCCGCTGATCGCGCTGCAGCGGGACCAGGTGGAGGGGCTGCTCGGTCTCGACGGCCCCGCGGCCGCCGCGGTGAACTCGACGCAGCGCGCCGCGGAGAACCGGGCCGCGTGGGACCGGGTGACGACGGGGGACATCGACTTCCTGTTCCTCGCGCCGGAGCAGCTCGCCCGGGACGAGGTGGTGGATCAACTCGCTGAGGCGAAGCCCGCGTTGGTGGTGGTCGACGAGGCGCAGTGCGTGTCGTCGTGGGGCCACGACTTCCGCCCCGACTACCTCCGCATCCGCCACGCGCTGGGCCGCATCGGCCGTCCCCCGGTCCTCGCGCTGACGGCGAACGCGGCCGCCCCCGTCCGCGCGGACATCGTCGAGCAGCTCGGGATGGCGGACGTGCACGAGGTCGTCGCGGGCTTCGACCGCCCGAACATCTCGCTGGAGGTGACGACGTTCCAGGACGAGGAGGTCAAGCGCCGTGCGGTGGTGGAGCGCGCGGCCGCGGAGGCCAAGCCGGGCATCGTGTACGCGGCGACCCGCCGCGACGCGGAGGCGTACGCGGCGGACCTCGCCGAACTCGGCCTGGACAGCGCCCCGTACCACGCGGGGATGCGCGCGGCGGACCGCACGGACGTGCACGACCGGTTCCGCGACGGTTCGCTGGACGTCGTCGTCGCCACGTCCGCGTTCGGGATGGGCATCGACAAGGCCGACATCCGCTTCGTGCTGCACGCCTCCGTGCCGGGGTCGCTGGACGCGTTCTACCAGGAGATGGGTCGCGCGGGCCGCGACGGCGAACCGGCCCGGGCGATCCTCGCCTACCGCCCGCAGGACCTCGGCCTGCAGCGCTTCCTGTCCTCCGGCCGGCCCGACCCCGACACCCTGGTGCAGGTGCTGCGCCTGCTGCGGCGGCGGCGCAAGCCCGTCAGCCTCACCGAGCTGCGCGAGGAGTCCGGCCTCTCCGCCAGCCGGCTCACCGCCGTCGTGAACCTCCTGGAGCACAGCGACGCCGTCCGCACCAACGAGGACGGCACCGCGGAGGCGGTCCCGCGCGTCAAGGAGGAGGAGGTCGTGCGGGACGCGATGCGCCTGGGCGACTCGCGGCAGCAACTGGAGCAGTCGCGGGTCGAGATGATGCGCGGGTTCGCCGAAACCACTTCCTGCCGACGGCAGTTCCTCCTCGGGTACTTCGGCGAACGACCCGACGAGCCCTGCGGCAACTGCGACGTCTGCGCGTCGGCCGAGCTCCGGCTCGACGGTGCGGACGAGCACGGCGACACCGTCCTCGCGGGCACGGGCAGCGCGCCCGCCGCGCCCGCCGCCGCCCCCGACCACCCGTTCGCCCCCGGCACCCGGGTCACCCACGCGGCGTGGGGCGAGGGCGAGACGATGAGCGAGGAGGACGGCAAGCTCACCGTGCTCTTCGACTCGGTCGGCTACCGGACGCTGTCGGTCGCGGCGGTGGTCAAGGGCGACATCCTGAAACCGGCGTCCGAGGACGCGGCCGCCTGAGGCCGCGGGCGGCGGGGTGTCCGCCGGTGACGGGGCCGGGCCGGTGACGGGCCGGTGACGGGCCGATGACGGGGCCGGGCCGGTGACGGGCGCGCCCGGCCGGGCGGGCCCGGGGGGCGCGGCCTACGGCAGCGGTTGCCGGGGCGTGTCGCCCGGGCGCAGGTCCGCCGCCCAGCCCGTCGCCGCCAGCACCTCCTCCGCGATGTCGACGACGGAGCGGCCGTCGGTCGCGATGCGGACGGTGTCGGCGGGGACGCGGGCGTCGAGGCGGCGGGCCGCGCGGGCGCTCTTGGCGATCTCGTCCGCGAGCGCGGAGCCGATCTCGCGGCCGGCCAGGCGCGCGTCGGCGGTGGCGTCGGTCGCGGTGAGCAGCACGCGGACGATGCGGACGTCCGCGCCCATCGCCCGGCGGAACATCGCGCCGGCCTCGGGCAGGACCGACGCGGTGTTGGTGTAGACGAGCCGCCGGTGGCCGAGCGCGGCGAAGTTGCCCCACACGGCGGTGAGGTTGCGCTCGGCGATCCGCGCCCGGTCCGGGTCGCCGTCGGGCGCGGGATGCACCTGCCCCAGGAAGTCCCCCTCGACGATCGCGTGCGCGACCCCCGCGCCGCGCAACCGGTCCGACACCTCCCAGCCCACCGTCGTCTTCCCCACCCCGGCCCGCCCGCCGAGGAGCAGCACCTCGGCCCGCTCTCCCCTGTCCATGGGCCGCAGCGTGCCAGCGCACCGCCCTCCCGCGCGACGGGATTTCGCCCGGGTCTAGGGTCGGGCGCATGCCGAGAACGACACCGCCGCGCCCGCTCGACGTCGAGGCGCTCTTCCCCGGGCTGGCGGCCCACCGGGGCACGACGACCCGCCTGCATCCGCGCCCGGGCCGGCCGGAGGTGACGGACAGCTCCGTCGGCGGCCCGCTGCTGTGGCCGGCGGACGAGCCGTGGCCGGTGTGCCCGCAGTCGCACGGGCCGACGGAGGGCCGCCGCCCGGCGGACGTCCACGAGCGCCGGCGGGTCGTGTCCGCGGCGTGGCGGCGGGCGCCGGAGTCGGGGCCGACGGACGAGGACCGGAAGCTGCTCGCGGAGCTGGACCGGACCTACCGCGCCGCCGACGCCGACCCGCTGCCGCTGATCGGCGTCGCGCAGCTCCACCGCCGGGACGTGCCCGACCTCGCGCCCGGGCCGGACGGCTGCGACCTGCTGCAGGTCTTCTGGTGCCCGTTCGACGCGCACGGCCCGACCGGGCACGGTATGCACCTCGACCTGCGCTGGCGCCGCGCCGCGGAGGTCACCGAGGTGCTGGCGTCGCCCCCGCGGCCCGAGGTCGTCGGCTTCGACGGGTACGTGGCCGAACCGTGCGTCCTGCACCCGGAGCAGGTGGCGACGTACCCGTACGCGGGGGTGCTGCCGGACGAGCTGGGCGAGCGGATCGACGCGTGGGAGGAGGCGGTGCAGGAGGTGGCCGAAAAGTCGGACGATGCGGAGGCCGAGGACGAGGAGGGTCCGGTCCTCTACCAGTACGACCTGTCCATCCCGCCCGGCTGGCGGGTCGGCGGCCACCCGTCCTGGCACCTCACCGACCCGTACGCCATGGACTGCGGCGCCTGCGCCACCCCGATGGACCTGCTGCTGACCGTCGACAGCTCCGAGTGGGACGGCGGCACCGGCAGTTGGCGTCCCCTGGAGGAGGATCCGGACGCGCCCGCGCACCTGACCGTGAACCCGACGGAGGTGGTCGTGGGCCGCTGGGGCGAGCTCGACGTGTTCGCCTGCCCCGCCGACCCCGCCCACCCGCACCGCTGGAGCATCCAGTAACCCTGCGGACCCATCCGCCGGCCCGTCCGCCCCGAATCACACAGCACACCGCTCCCGCACCTCCCGGAGAACCCATGGCCGCCTCACCCCGACTCGGCACCGCTGTACCGGACTTCACGCTCCTCGGCGGTGTCCTGGACGGCGACACCTTCACCCGCCGCGACTTCACCCCGAGCGAGCACCGCGGCGCCCCGCTCGTCCTCGCCTTCTACCCCGGCGACGACACGAGCGTCTGCACGAAGCAGCTCTGCTCGTACTCCAGCGGGCTCGAGTCCTTCACCGACCTCGGCGCGACGGTCTGGGGCATCAGCCCCCAATCCGTCGACAGCCACGAGGAGTTCGCCCGCAAGTACTCCCTGCGCATCCCTCTCCTCGCCGACGCCGACCGCGCCGTCACCCGCTCCTTCGGCATCGCCGCGCCCGGCATCGGCCTGCGCCGCGCCGTCTTCCTCCTCGCCCCCGACGGCACCCTCCACTGGAAGCACGTCTCGGTGCTCGGCGCGACCTTCCAGTCCACGGAGACCCTGACGAAGCACCTCGCCACGCTGGCGCGCTGACCCGGCCCCGTCAGCCGCGCTCCTCGAACACGCAGAACACGTTGCCCTCGACGTCGGCCAGCACGGCGTGGTCGTCGTACCGCGCCCGCACGTCCGCGCCGAGGGCCGTCAGCCGCCGGACCTCCGCGTCCACGTCGGGCGCGCGCAGGTCGAGGTGCACGCGGTTCCCGCCCGCCTTGCCCTCCGGTGCGAGCTGGAACCACAACCGCGGTCCTGCGCCCGCCGGTTCGACGAGCACGGTGGGATCGTCCTCCGGGCCCGGGATCCCGGCGGCGCGCAGCCGGGCGAGTTCCGCGTCGTCGTAGGGCGCGACGGCGTACCCGTCCAGGGCCGCGGCCCAGAACCGCGCCGCCGCGGCGGGGTGCTTGCTGTCGAACACGATGTCGTGGAGTCGCGCCATCCGCCCATCCTCCCCGAGCGGCGCGGCGCGTGGTCCTCGCGGCGGAACAAGTGCTCGGTGCGGACCGCCCGGCGTCGACGACGGCCGGCCCGTTCGGCGGCTCGTCCGGGGATCGATCGCCCGCGACGCGGTCGAACTGCCGGCGGAAGGCGGTCCGGGGAACCCGGCGGGCGTGTGCGGCGTCCTGGGTCCGTGGACGATCTCGGACGACGGAGGCCCGCTCGAATGACATCTGCTGCCCGCTTTCTCTACCTCGCCCGGCACGCCGAGGCGTCGGCCGACGAGGCGGGGCTGTCCGAGCGGGGGCGCCGGCAGGCGGTGCTGCTCGGTGAGCGGTTGCGGGACGTGCGGTTCGACGCGGTCCATCACGGGCCGTTGGCACGGGCGGCAGGGACGGCGGAGCTGATCCGGGCGCAACTGGTGTATGCACCAGCCGAGTTCGGCGCGGCCGCGTGCGCCGGCGACTACCTGCCTCGTATCCCCGCTCGGGACGAGGCACCCCCGTCGGTCGCCGACCGCACACTGGAGCGCCTCGCCTCCTTCCCCGCCGAGGAGCGCGATCCCGGCCCCCGGCTGGCGCGCGAGGCCGTCGCGCGGTTCACGGGGCCGGCGGCGGGCGACCGTCCGCGCCGCGAACTCGTAGTCACCCACAACTTCACCGCCGCCTGGCTCGTACGCGACGCCTTCGCCGCGCCCGACTGGCGTTGGATCGGCGTCAACCTCGCCAACGCGGCCCTGACGGTGGTCCGTTACGCGCCCGACCGCCCCGCGGACCTGCTCTGCTTCAACGACACCGGCCACCTCCCGGCCGACCTCCGCTGGACGGGCCTCCCCGCCGAGCCACGGATCTGACGGACCCTCAGCCACGCTCCACCTCGTCCAGCGAAAGGACCTCGACGACCCGCGAGCTGCCCTTCGCCGCGGTCGTCATCGCCACGGTGCCGGCCTCGCTCGCCGGGTGGGGCCTGCTCGCCCTCCTGGAGCGGTTCACCGCCGAGGCCGCCACCGCCTGGACCGCCGTCGCCCTCGCGGTGCTCGCCCTCTCCACGGCCCCGATCTTCGCCCCCGACCTCACGCCCGACGCCGGCATCACCCTCTCCCTGCTGCACCTCGCGGTCGGCGCGATCCTGATCCCAGCCTTCCGCAAGGACGCACGCCGAGCGTGAGGCACGGGCGGGGCCGCGTGGGCGCGAGGCCGGGTGCGCCTCAGGCCGCCCGGACTGCGGTCTCCGTCGCCGCGACGAGCGCTGCGGCCCCGTCCAGCGCCTCCACCTCGTCGGCGCTCAGGTTCGGGTCAGCGGCCCGGCGCCGACGCGCGACGGCGAGGTGGCCGGCCGCGAGGGGCGGGGCGGCGGGGTCGCGACGGGCGAGCAGGGCGGCGAGCCCGAGGCGTGCACCCTCCTCGAACGGGCCCTGTCCTACGGCGACTTCGGCGAGGATCAGCGCGGACATCGCCCAGTCGAGGCCCGGCGGACCGTCGACGGCGGTGCGCCAGTCGATGACCACCGGGCCGTGCGGGGTGAGCATGACGTTGTCGGGGTGCAGGTCGAGGTGGATCACGCGGTGGGCGGGGTCCGCCGAGCGGCGGGCGGGGACCGCGTGCAGCCGGTACAGGAGTGCGGCGACGGCCGCACCGGCCTCGTCCGGGGTGGTGTCCCCCGCCGCGACGGCCGCCAACAGGGATACTCCGGGCAGCCGTTGCAGCACCAGCTCCCCGTGCGCGGCCGGTCCGGGCCGCACCGCCGGCACCGGGTACCCCGCCTCCGCGAGGTACGCCATCAGCCGCCCCTCCTCGGCCGCGTCCCCGCCGTCGCGGTACCGCCGCAGCACCCACTCCTCGTCCAGCGCGTACACGTCCGCGGACCGTCCGGACCCGAGCAGCTCCCCCGCCATCCGGCAACCGTACTGCGGGCGGGCGGAGTTGACGACGGGAACCTGTCGCGTCGGCGGGTCCTCCCGTACCGTGGCCGTCATGCCGACGCGTATCGAGGACGCCCCGGACCGGATACGCCGGCTCCACGACCGCCTGGGGCGCGGGGCGTGGACGCCCGATGCCGCCGATCGCTCGCTCGCCGCGGACGTCCTCGCGAGCGAGGGACGAGGACGGCCGCTGCGGGACGCGGTCGTGGCGGGCCTACGGGCCGACGCGGCGAGTCAGTTGCAGCCCGCGGACGACCCGTTGCGCCCCGTCCTGATCTCCGCGGCCCGACACGGCTCTCCGGCCGCCCGCGACGCCCTCCTCAACCTCCTGCGCGAGGTCGAGGGCCGGCCCCCGGAGCCCGTCGGCGTGCGCGTGTAGGGGGTGTCCGGCCCGCCTTGCGGTCGGCATTGCCCACCTGCGTCGGGCGCGCCCCAGGGCGAGATCCGTGGGGCACCCCGCTAGCGACCCGCCGCCGGGTCCCGCCGCATGAACACGTCCACCGCGTCCTCGGTCTCCATCGCGAACCCGTGGCGTTCGTAGAGCCGCCGGGCCGGGCTGCCCTGCAGCACGTTGAGCCGTACCGGGGCCCCCTCCCGGTCGCACCGGGCGAGGAGCGTCCGCAGGACGGCGGCCCCCACGCCCCGCCCCTGCACCTCGGGCGCGAGGTAGAAGTGCTCCACCCAGTACGCGTCCTCCGCCCTGCGCAGCGCCACGCACCCCGCGAACGCACCCGCGACCTCGACCACCGTCGTGTCCCCCGGCACGAACCCGGCGCGCAACCGCTGCCGCACGCGGGCGGGGTCGTACCGCCCGAGCCGCTCCAGATCCGCACGCAGGACCACGGCCCGCAGCTCGGCGATGTCCTCGAGGTCCCTCGCGGTGGCCTCCCGCGACGCCCACTCCACCATGATCGTCACGTCACCGCTCCCCACGGGCGTCACAGCAGGTAGGGGTACAGGGTGGCCGAGGTCCGGTCCGCGCTGACCTCGACGCACTCCCCGTCGGCGAGTCCCGGCGGCGGCGTACCGCCGTCGAACATGACCAGCCAGTCCCCCACGGACAACGTGAACACGCCGTCGTGGTCGAGCTGCAGCCGCCCGCGGAAGACCAACCGCTCGCCGTCCTCGGTGAGCGCCGAGCGCGCGTCCTCGACGACGTGCGCGTTCACGCCCCAGACCGCGTCCTCGTCGACGGTCCACTCCACGTGGTGCTCGTTCCCCGCCGCCGTCGGCTCCCCGCACCACTTCGCCGTGGCGACGCCGGCCTCCGTGCGCACGCGGACCCACGGCGTCCCCTCGGCGTCCCGCCACGCCGCCTCCACCCGGATCCTCACGCGTCCCACGCCCGCGGGCGGGTGAGGGCGTCCCATTCCGGGCGGAGGAGCGCGAAGCGGGCGAGGTCGTGGCGGCGGCCGCGGTGGAGGCAGGCCTGGCGACTGGTGCCCTCGCGGAGGAAGCCGGAGCGGGTGAGGACGGCGAGGGCGGGGCGGTTGCCGGTGTGGGTCTCGGCGGTGAGGCGGTGGAGGGGGAGCTCGCCGAACGCGAGGTCGACCAAGGCGTCGAGCGCGGCCCCGCCGTGGCCGTGCCCGCGGTGCTCGGGGGCGAGCAGCAGCTCGACGGCCGCGGTGCCGCCGGCCAGGTCCTGCCCGCTGAGGGCGACGAACCCGGCGGGTGTGCCGTCCGGGAGCAGGACGAGGAAGTCGTCGCGGTCCTCGTCGTCCATGTCGCGCTCGATCCGCCCGGTCAGCGCGGTCAGCGAGCGCGGCCAGGATCCGAACTCGTGCAGGGCCACCGGGTCGGACAGCCAGCCGTGGAGCAGCTCGGCGTCCGCGAGGTCTACGGGGGCGAGCCCGACGGCGCCGGCGGGCCAGGCGACGTTCCGCTCAGGGGCGTCGTCGGTGTCGTCGATCATGCGGAGGATGCTACGAGTAGGCCGCGGGGGGCGGCGAGCGCATTTCGCCGCCGCGCCGGGGTCGGACCGGTGCGCGGTCGCCCGACGGCCGGCGCGGGAGCGAGTCCGCGGCGTGTGCGGCGTGCGCGGCGTGCGCGGCGTGTGCGGCGTGCGCGGCGTGCGCGGCGGACGGAACGCTCCCGACGCCGGACTTCACCGCGCCCGCAGCACCCCGAACTCGCGTCCGTCGGGGTCGGTGAGCACGACGCGGCCCGACGCGTCGGGACCGCCGCCGTCGATGCGCCTCGCTCCGAGCGCGAGGAGCCGCTCGATCTCCGCCGCCTGGTCGCCGCCGGCCGGCGGGGCGAGGTCGTACGACACCCGCATGTGCCCCGTCCCCGGCAGCAGCGGCGGCCCGCCCCACGTCAACTTCGTTCCGCCGTACGGCGCTTGGATCGCCGTCTCCTCGTTCTCGTCCCACACCAGCGGCCAGTCCAGCGCCTGGCTCCAGAAGTGCCCGACCGCCCGCGAACCGTCCCCGGCGAGCGCGCCGATGAAGCCGGTGCCGGCGAGGAACGCGTTGCCGGGCTCGATCACGCAGAACTCGTTCCCCTCCGGGTCCGCGAGGACCACGTGCCCCTCCTCCGGCAGCTGTCCGACGTCGACGTGCCGCGCGCCCAGCTCCAACGCCCGCTCCACCGTCGCCTTCTGGCCCTCCTCCGACGTCGAGGTCAGGTCGAAGTGCGCCGCGTTCTGCCCGGTCTTCTCCGACGCGCAAGCCACGAACCGCAGTTGGAACCCGGTGCCGCCGCTCGGCACGATCGCGATCCCGTCCCGCGGGTCCGCCGACCGCTCCCATCCGAGGAACGCGCCCCAGAACTCCGCGATCCGCTCGGGGTCCTTCGCGTCGAAACACAGCGCGTCCAGCGTCGTCGTCATGTGCGGGGCTCCGAACCGCCGGCTCCGCCGGCACGAGGTGAGTACTCCGGCCGGAGCCTCCCCGACGCCCCGCCGCACGGCAAACCGTTTTCCGGCGGGCAGCCGCCGTCACCCCAGCACCGGCAACCCGGGCGCGGCCTCCGCCGACACGCGCCCCCCGGCGCGGCGTGCATGCAGCTCCACCCGTGCGGCAGAGGCGGGCCGGCCGCCGTCGGACGGATGGCACAGGCTGCGCGTACCCACCCCCACCGGTCGCGGACGCTCCGGACCTGCACGACTAGCCTGCCACCTGGGACGTTTCCCGCCGAAGCCGTTTTCCGAGGAGGCCGCACATGACCACCACCGCCCGCGCGACCGTGCAGCACGACGACGAGCACGTGCGCGTCACCCGCTGGGACTTCGCCCCGGGCGAGTCCACCGGCCGGCACGTCCACGCCCACGACTACGTCGTCGTCCCCCTCACCGACGGCCGCACCGACGTCCACACCCCCGACGGCGCCGTCACCCGCTCCCACCTCAGCGCCGGCGAGTCCTACACCCGCCCCGCCGGCGCCGAGCACGAGGTCGTGAACGCGGGCGACGCGCTGCTGTCGTTCGTGGAGATCGAGCGGAAGTGACGCGGGCGCGGACCGGCGGTCGCTAGTCCCCGGAGGACCCGAAGATGCCCAGGTGGGTCGGTGTGCCACCGGTGTGGAGAAGGACGTAGCAGGCGGCCCACTGTATTCGGCACTCGTCGAGCAGACTGTTCTCGTAGGCCTCGGAGGCGGCCTCGACGACCTTCTCGAACTGCTCGACCGACGGGCTCCGCGTGCCGAAGTGGTGCAGCACGCGGTCGAGGGCCAGCGGTCGGAGCGTGCCGTAGTCGTCGGACGAGACCGCCGGGGCGTCCGTGACGACGAGTCTGTCGATGTCGAGGATCGTGTGGGTGCCCTCGGTGCCCATGAACTCGTGGTCCGCGTACAGGTCGTCCATGCTGCGGTACGTGGCGTGATCGCCGTACTCCTCCTGGAACACCCTGGCCTGCAACGCGGTCACCGCCGCCTCGACGTCACCGTCGTAGTCGATGACGTAGTCCCATCCGCTGGCCCCCATCGAGCCACCCCCTTCCGAAGATCGTGTTCGCACCATAGGGGCAGGCACTGACAATGGCCCCGTCGCGCGGCGTCAGCCTCCGGCGGTCGCGCCCCCGGCGTGCCCCGGCTGAATGGTGTGCACCGCGTACACGGGGCTGAGGGGCTTGACGAGAGCGCAGGTGGCCGCGGCGACGAGGGGCTCGGGTACGGTGCCGGCCGCCAGTGCGGTGGCGTACTCGACGGCTTGGACGGGCGAGAGCGCCGGCAGCCGTCGGCGGAGCAGCCGCGCGGCGGACAGACGGCCCCGCGCCGCGCACTCCTCGCGCGCCGCGTCGAGCAGGTCGTCCACCGCGGTCCGCACCGGCAGTCCGCGGATCCGCGCCCGGTAGTCGGCCTCCCAGTCCCCCGACATCCAGGAGAGGACGCCGATCGCATGCAGGCCCCCGTCGACGCGGTCGACCAGGTACGGCCCGTTGCCGGCGAGCGCGTGCTGCCAGTCCCCGGTGCGTACGAACTCCTCGGACTGGTACGCGACGATCCAGGCCAGCTCGTGCTCCTCGACGTGGGTGACGACCTCCCGTATCGCGTCCACCCCCGCCTCCCGCCGGCGCTCGTACTCTCGCTCAAGTTCCGCCTCGACCGTCCGCACGGCCGCCTCACGCCCGATCATGCGTGCAGCATCCCGCAACGCCCCCGCCCCGGCGACCCGGTTTCGGCCGCCGCCCGGTCAGGCGATGCGTGCCACCCGCGTTCCGCGCCCCTGTGCGGCGAGGAGCGGTTCCATCTCGCGGAACATGCGGACCAGGTGCTCGCTCGCGAGGTGCGCGTCGCGGGCGGACTGGTCGGCCCACTCCTCGATGAGGATGATGCGGTGGTCGTCGTCGAGGTCGCGCATGAGCTCGTAGCGGACGCAGCCGGCCTCGGCGCGGGTCGGCTCCACGACGTCCTCGATGAGCCGGACGACCTCCTCGGCCTTGCCCTGCGCGGCGGTGCTCTCGGCGATGATCATGACGGTGTCGCTCACGGGGTGTGTTCCTTTCCGGGGCCGGCGGCGGCTCCCGGTGGGCGCGGCTGCCCCGCCGCGGGCCGGCCGAAACCCCACGTCCGTGTGAGCTGCACGGCCCCGTGACCAGCGCGGTCGCGGGCGATTGTCAGTGCCGCCTGCTTCCATGGACGACAGACGGACCCGCTCGGGGCCCGGGCGGCGCGAGGGAGCGATCGGATGAGCAAGCCGCAGGTGACGGTGGAACGGCGGATCGCCGCGCCCCGGGAGCGGGTCTGGCACGGCCTGACGGATCTGACCGGCTGGCCGGCCGTCCTGAGCGGGGTGGAGCGGGTGGAGGTGCTGAGCGACGGCCCCTTCGGCGTGGGCACGCGCTGGCGCGAGACCCGCCGGATGTTCGGCAAGGAGGCGACGGAGGAGATGTGGGTGACGGCGTGCACCGCGCCCGAGCGGTACGTCGTGGAGGCCGACTCGCACCACACCCACTACGTCTCGGAGTTCACCCTGCGCGCCGAGGGCCCGGACGTGACGGTCGTCCGCCTGACGTTCGCCGCGCAGCCGCCGGGCGGCGTCGCCGGGCTCCTCGCCAAGGTCTTCGGCGCGCTGGGCTCGAAGGCGGTGGCGAAGGCGCTCGCCAAGGACCTGGCGGACGTCGCGGCCTCCGTGGAGGCCAGACCGTCCCTCTGACCGGCGCCCCCGTCCCGCGGTGCGCGCCGCCCCAGCACGCGCCGCCCCCGCACGCGCCGCCCCCGTGCGGCCCGGCTCACAGCCCCTTTCTCAGGAGCACGCACATCGTCTCGTGCCACCGGACCGTCCCGTCCGGCCCCTCCTCGTCCCACCCGTCCGCCTCCCGCCCGTACGCGACGTACCCCAGCCGCTCGTACAGGGCGCGCGCCCGCGGGTTGTCCTCCTCCACCGCGAGCTGCGCCATGCGCAGCCCGCGCCCGCGGATCCGCTCCTCGGCGGCGCGGATCAGCACCGTCCCCAGCCCGCACGACTGCAGCGCAGGCATCACGCCCAGCTGCCACAGCGACCCGGCCCCTCGGCCACCCGGTAGTCGACCGCGCCGATCGCCACCGGCACCCCCACCGGCGTGCACACCGCCAGATAGTCCGCCTCCCCCACCACCACCCGCGCCAACTCCCGCTCCACCGCCCGCAGGTGCGTGGGCGACCCGGACCACCCGCACGCCGGCAGATCCTGCGGCAGCAGATCCCGCACGGTCACCGACAGGCTGACGACGACTTCGTCCCGAACACCCATGCCCCGCAGCATGCGCCCCTTCACGCCGCCCCACCAACCGGTTTCCGCACACCCGACCACCGATCGGACCCCGACGCAACTCTCCTCACCCCGCCCCGCGTTACCACCGATCCTGCACACGCCCGGCGTCCGGCCACGCTCCGGCCAACAGCTCCGCCATCACCTCCCGCGGCAACGCCGGATGGGCAGCCGCGGCCTCCACGACCTCCCCTCCGGGGTCGCCGAGCAACTCCACCACCGCATCGGGCGGAAGATTCGGGTGCGCGGCCGCGAGAACCCTGGCGCGGCCGTCCGCCAGGCAGTGCCGCAGCGCCGGACCCGACGCGCGCGGATGCCGCGCGATCTCCCGGAGCGCCTTGCGGGCACCAGGCTCGCGCCGGCCGATGTCCTCCAGCAGCTCCGGCGCCGCGTCCGGATTGGCCGCCACTTGGGCCACCACCCGCACACCGTGCCGGTCGACCAGTGCGCGCAACTGCCCGTCGTCCAGGCCGGGATGGGACGCCACCGAGCCTGCCACCTTCGCGTCCGCGTCCCAGGCCAGCACGTCACGGACCCCGTCCGGCAGGTCCCGTCGCCGCGCCACGAGCATCCGCACCGCGGGGGACGCGGAGCGGGCCAACTCCTCGACCTCCTCGCGCGAGGCGGCGACGACCCGCGGCAACGGTGCCGGGCCGCCGATCCTGCTGCCGCCGGCCAGCCGGACGAGCACGTCGAGCGGTACGCGCGGGTTGTGCGCGAGCCTGCGCCGTACGTCGTGCCCCGCGTCGCCGGCCAGCATCCGCATCAGCGCCTCGCCGATCGCGGGATTCTCCGCGAGCTCGGCCCGCACCCCGGGCTCGTTGGACCGGACGAGCCGCTCGTACGCCTCGGGCGGCAGGTCGCGGCGGGCGGCGAGGGCCCACCGCACCAGCAGGGAGGAGTGGTCGTCGACGCAGGTGAGGAGGGCGGCGACCGGGGTGGACGGGTGCTGCACCGCCGCCAGCCGGGTGTCGTGGACGGTGGACTCGTGCGTGCCGTCGCAGGACGCGCCGGCCCGGAGGTCGCAGTCGGTCCGAGGGCACGAGGGATCGTGGACGAACGGTGCGTCCTCCCGGTCGCACACCAGGCACCGCAGTGCCGCCGGCACCCCCTCCCCGGTGAGCAGCGCGGCCAGCACGGACGCGGGGGTCGCCTCGTTCACGGCCGCGGCGCGGCGCACCTCGGCGTGCGGGTGCCGCGCGAGCTCAAGCAGGACGTCGCCCGTCGCCCACAGCGCGAGCTCGGCGACGACCTGCACGTCGTCGTCGGCCGCGAGCCGCGCCACGACGTCCGGCGGGAGCCCGGGGCAGGCGGCCAGTGCCTCCCCGTGCGCGATCAGGGCGCGGGCGTGCTCCGGGTCGCCGCGTCCCTCCCTGAGGAGGGTGAGCGCTGCCTCCGGCTGCGTCGCGGGGTCGATGTCGGCGGCCGTCAGCCGGCCTTCGGACGCCAGCCGCGCCGCACTCGCCGGGACGCGCGCGAGCAGCGCGGCCGTCTGGGGACGGGTCAGGTCCGCGCGGGAGGCGAGCACCTCTGCGACGTCCTCGTCGGCGAGGGCGATCAGCCGGTCGAGCAGAGGGGCCGGTAGCGCCGGGTTGGCGGCAAGCCCGCACAGGATGTGATGCACGGTGCGCATGCTCCCCGGGGCGCGCCCCGGAGGCATCCGGTTTTCGGGGGTCAGCCCGACGGAGGGGTGCCACGCCGGTTGGCCTGGAAGCGGGCCTTCTTCTCGCGGTTGCCGCAGGTGCCCATGTCGCACCAGCGGCGGGTGCGGCCGCGGCTGGTGTCGAAGAAGGCGGCGCGGCACGTGGGGGAGGCGCAGAGGGCGAGCTTTCCGTCGCGTTCGCCGGAGATGACGCTGATCGCGTCGGCGGCGATGACGCCGAGGGCGTCCTCGACGGCGGTGGCGTCGTGGAGGCGCCAGAGGCGGTCGCCGGCGGGGGTGAGGGCCGCCGAGGCGCGGCCCCGCGCGCTGTGGTCGTTGACGGTCCGGAGGGCTGCGGCGGGAAGCGCGTCGCAGCTCGCGGCCGCGGTCGCCACGGCGTGGACGGCCTCGCGCAGCTCGACGGCGAGGCCGAGGTGGCCGGGGGTGCAGGAGCCGACGGTGAGGCCGTACTCCGCCAGCCAGTCGACGAGGCGCTGCGGGGTGGGGATGCGCTCTACGGCGTCGCCGTGCCGCTCGGACAGCGTCCCCGTGAAGCTGGTCGAAAGGACCTTGCCGGGGCGGAACTCGGGATACGCGGTTCGCATGGAACCACCTTAGCCGGTTGCGACCCGTCCGCCGGGAGTGCTAGAACCGTCAAAGACGGTTCCAGAACGGCGAGTTCGAGAGCAGCGAGTTCGACAGCAGCGAGGAGGGCTCATGCCCCGTCCGACCGACGATGTCCACGCCTTCGAAGCCCGCGCCACCGACGCGGAACTGGACGACCTGCGCACACGACTGGCCGCGGCGCGACTCCCCGAGACCGAGACGGTGGACCGCACCGCGTCCGGCCGGCGGCGGTGGGACCAGGGCGTCCCGCTCGCCGACCTCGTCGACGTGGTGCACCACTGGCGGACGGCGTACGACTGGCGGGCGTTCGAGGCCCGCCTCGACGCGATCGGGCAGTTCCGCACGACCGTCGACGGCCTGGGCATCCACTTCCTGCACCGCCGGTCGCCCCGCGCGGACGCCGTCCCGCTGGTGCTGACGCACGGCTGGCCGGGGAGTGTCGCCGAATTCGCGCACATCGTGGAGGAGTTGGCCGATCCGGGCGACGACGACGCCCCGGCCTTCCACGTCGTCGTCCCGTCGCTGCCCGGATTCGGCTACAGCGACAAGCCCACCGCCACCGGTTGGGGCATCGAGCGGATCGCCGCCGCGTGGGTGGAGTTGACGGGCCGGCTCGGCTACGACCGGTTCCTCGCCCACGGCGGCGACTGGGGCGGCAGCGTCACCACCGTCCTCGGCGGCCGCTTCCCGGAGCACGTGCTCGGCGTCCACACCCTCCTCGCCGAGGCGCCGCCCGGCCTGACGACGGACGGCCTCACCGAGGACGAGCGGCGGTGGGCGCAGGAGACCCGCGACTTCCGGCGCCACCGCACCGCTTACGCGAAGCAGCAGGCGACCCGGCCGCAGACCGTCGGCTACGCGCTCGTCGACTCGCCCGTCGGGCTGCTCGCCTGGATCCTCGACAAGTTCGCCGAGTGGTCGGACACCGAGGACAGCCCGTTCGAGCGCATCCCCGTCGACCGCGTCCTCGACGACGTCACGCTCTACTGGCTCACCCGCACCGGCGCGTCCGCCGCGCGCATCTACCACGAGAGCCACGCCTCGCTCGACCCCGACCTCCGCGTCGACGTCCCCGCCGCCGTCACCATGTACCCCGGCGGCATCGAGAAGACCCCCCGCCCGTGGGCCGAACAGCGCTACCGCCGCATCGTCCGCTGGAACGCCCCCGACACCGGCGGCCACTTCCCCTCCCTGGAGGTCCCCGCCGCCTTCGTGGCCGACCTCCGCGACGGCCTCGCCGCGGTCCTCGCCGCACGGCACTGAGCCCGCCCGGGGCGCGCGGCCGGGCTTGCGGACCGGGCGCCGTCGCGCGGCCCCGTCAGCCCGGCCGGCCCCGATGTCAGTGGCTCCGCGTACGGTGCGGACCATGGCCGATCAGCGGTGGCACGGGACACGTGAGCGGGTGGCGGCGGTGGGCGCGCGGCCTCGGACCGCGAGGTGCGGGGTGCGCGGAGGCGCGGGGGCGCGGGTGGGTGCGGGTACCTGACCTGGCTGGAGGAGGCGGAACGCACCACGTCGCGCTGACCCGGCGGCCTTCGACCACGCTCGGCCCTCGCGTCCCCGACCGCCGCTCCCGCGGGGCGGCGGATTCGACATTCCGCGGGCTCTCGAGCACTCCGTTCCGCGTGGGCGGGGCCCCGCCGGCTGGGCCCGCCAGGGCGGGCGGGGGTGGGGCGGTGTCGTTACGGTGGAGGCATGCCCGCCGTGACCTGGGTGCCGCCCGAGCCGTACGACCTGCGCCGGACGTTGGGGGTGCTGCGCCGGGGCGGTGGGGATCCGACGTGCCGGGTGGGCGCGGACGGGGCGTGGTGGCGAACCAGCCGGACCCCGTACGGACCTGCGACCGTCCGGGTCCGTGAGGACCACCGCGACGGCGGGGTGGTCGTGGGAGAGGCGTGGGGGCCGGGCGCGGAGTGGGCGTTGCAGAAGCTGCCCGGGCTGCTCGGGGCGGAGGACGAGCCGGGCGCGTTCGTGCCGCGGCACCGGGTGACCGCCGAGGCGCACCGGCGGCACGCCGGGCTGCGGCTCGCACGGACCGGGCAGGTGATGGAGCACCTGATCCCGGCGGTGCTGGAGCAGCGGGTCACCGGCGGCAGCGCGCTGTCCGCCTGGCAGCACCTGGTGCGCCGGTACGGCGAGGCCGCGCCCGGGCCGGCGCCGGAGGGCATGCGCGTGACACCGCCGCCGTCGGTGTGGCGGGCGATCCCGTCCTGGGAGTGGCACCGCGCGCAGGTCGACCCCGCCCGCGCGGCGACGGTCCTGCGGGCCTGCGCGCTCGCGCCGCGCCTGGAGGAGGCCGCGCGCATGGACCTGCCGCGGGCGACGGCGCGGCTGCGGGCGGTCCCCGGCGTCGGCCCGTGGACCGCCGCGGAGACCCTCCAGCGCGCCCTCGGCGCACCCGACGCGCTCACGCTCGGCGACCTCCACCTCCCCGTCCAGATCACCTACGCCCTCACCGGCCGCCGCGACGGCACCGACGCCGACCTCGTCGCCCTCCTCGCCCCCTACGCCGGCCAGCGCCACCGCGCCGCCCGCCTCTTCCTGCTCGCCGGCCCCCTCCCGGACCGCCGCAGCCACCGCGCACCCCACACCCGCATCGCCGGCCTGTAGGGGGTGTCCGACCCGGCGCCGCGGGACACCGGCGCGACCCTCCGGGCATCATGGCCGCCATGGACTCCCCGCCCACCGAGTGGACCACCGTCGCCGCCTACGAGAACCTGCCGGGCCGCCCCACCCCCATGGCCGCGCTCCGCGCTTGACTGCGGGAGCGCGGGATCGACTATGTGCCGTTCGGGCCCGACGAGATCCGGTGGGACCTGTCCTGCGGCGTCGGCGCTGACGGCCGGTGGCACGGCTGGTCCGACGTCCGGGTGCACGCCGGGGCACTGCGACGCCTCGGTCTGCATCCCGACCGTCCCACCTCCGGCCTCAACGGGCCGTCCCCGCCCGGCTGGTGGCACGCCGCCGCGGAACGCGACGCCACGCGCCCCCGGTCGGCGCGCACGGACCGGCGGTGGGGGTGAGCGCGGGGTCGACGTCCACGTCGGATTCCTGCCGGAAGGCGGCTCGCGGGGCGTGTTTGATCGCGGTCATGACCACCACGCAGCAGGCCCGCGCCCGCCTCTTCCGCTCCCTGCACACCCCGTCCGCACCCCTCGCGCTCGCCAACGCCTGGGACGTCGCGAGCGCCCGCGTCGTCGAGGCGGCCGGCGCGCCCGCGATCGCGACGACCAGCGCGGGGGTCGCGTGGTCGCTGGGGGCGCCGGACGGCGACCAACTGAGCCGCGACCGGGCGCTGGGACTGATCGCCCGGATCGTGGACGCCGTCGCGGTGCCGGTCACGGCCGACATCGAGGGAGGGTACGGGTCGGACGCCGCCGACGTCGCGGACACCGTCGCCGGGGTGCTCGCGGCAGGTGCAGCCGGCGTCAACATCGAGGACGGCACCCGGCCCCCGGCGGAGCTCGCGGCGCGGCTGGCCGCGGCCCGGCGCAGCGCGGACCGGGCGGGCGCGGACCTGTTCCTCAACGCCCGCGTCGACACCTTCCTCCTCGGCCTCGGCGACCCGGCGACCCGACTGCGGGAGACCCTGGACCGGGCGCGGCGGTACGTCGAGGCGGGCGCGGACGGCGTCTTCGTCCCCGGCGTCACCGACCCCGCGACGATCACCGCGCTCGCGGCGGGCATCCCCGCATCCCTGAACGTCATGGCCGGCCCCGGCGCCCCGAAGGTCGCCGAGCTCGGCGCCCTCGGCGTGGCCCGCGTCAGCCTCGGCCCGGCCGTGGCCCAGGCCGCGTACGCCGCGGCCCGCCGCGCCGCACACGACCTCTACGGCACCGGCGGCTACGACACCGTCGCCGACGGCATCCCCTTCCCGGACCTCGACGCGCTCCTCGCAGAGCAGCGTTGACGAGGGCGAGCCGGGCGGACCGGGCGCCGTTGCGGCGGTCGGCCGTCGTATCGCGCCCGGTCCGGCCCTGACCGGCCTGCCTCGTACGACGGCCCTCGCCCGACCGACGGACGACACCGACGGCCCATCGCCGCCACGTGCCCCGCCGGTCCCGCTCGGGCCACCCGCAGCCCGTCCGCCGCACCCACCGTGGGACCCTCTGCGGATGACTGCCGCACCCCCGCCGAAGCTCGTCACCCGCCTGCGCGAAGGCCGGATCCACGCCTACGCCGTGGGCGACGGCGACCACGGACCGCTGGAGCCCGTCGCGACGTTCGCACCGCGGCACGGCGACGAGGCGGTGGACGCGGCCGTAGGCCGGGACCTGGAGTCGGTGGTGTACACGACGCTCAACGATGTGGTGTGCCTGACCGCCGCGGGCGACGTGCGATGGGCCTCCGCGCTGGAGCCGCGTTCGGACGTGCGCCACGGCCACCGGCCGGGATGCGCCCTGTCGGCGGACGGGCGGGCGGTGTGGGTGTACCGGCCGGACGCGATGGCCGGACGCGGGACGGCGGACCGGTGGGTCGTACTCGACGCGCAGAGCGGACTGCCGCTCGGCGAGCGGAAGTTGGAGACCGTCGGGCACGGCGGAGAGCACCACGTGCATCCCGCCGACGGCAGTGTGTACCTCGACATCGGCGAGGGCCAGGACGGGTCCGTCGTACTCCGCGGCACGCTCGGCGCGGACGGCGAACCGGAGTTCACCGCCTACCCGTGGTCGGACCGCATACTGATCCAACTGTCGCCCGACGGTACGCAGTTCATGACCGTCGACCACGACCAGGCCGACGTCTCCTTCCATCGCCACCCGGACGGCGACGTGCTCACCACCCTGCCCGTCGAGGCCTTCGGGTACGACCCGGAGGATCACTGGCTCGAATGGAGCGGCGGCTACCTGACGGCCGGCACGGCCGTCGTCACCGTGCGCCGTGAGGACGACGAGGAGGAGTGGTTCCGCCACCACCTGGTCGACCTCCGCACCGGTACACCCGGCGGCGAGCCGGCCACCTCGGCGAGCCATCCCTACGACCTGGTCCCGCTCGGCGACGGCACGTGGCTCACCGGCATGTCCGACGGTCGCCCCGTCCGCACCGCCGGGGCCTTCGTCCCGGACACGGATACAGCCGGGGCCCCGGAGCCCACGGGCGGCCGCCCCGAACCCCTGCTGCCGCTCCTGGCCGCCGACACGGACGGCGTCGCCTTCTTCGCCGGCACCGCGGACCTCGACGCGACGGATCCGGCGAGCCACCTCCTGGAGGTCGGCGTCCGGCTCGCCTCCGGGGCGCGCCTCGAACAGTTCGCGCGCGCCGGGTCGGGCGACGCCTACTGCTTCGTCGGCGAGGGCGGCGAGGACCGCCCGGTGGTGCTGGTGAGCCTCGACGGCGAGGCCGGCCTGCTCGCCGTGGGCCTGCCCGAGCTGGTCCGGTTGCTCCTCGCGGTGCCGTGGTGGCGGGACGCCCCCGGCCGGAGCTCCGAGCGACTGCGCGATATGGCCGACGAGTACCGGCGGGACCAACCCGACCTCGACGACCGCCGCGACCGGGCGGCCCGCGCGATCGGCCTCGACCCGGCCGCGCTGCCGTCCGAGGCGGCGGCCCTCGCCCGGCTGGCCGAGCTCACCGCTGGGCCCGTCGCCGCAGCGTGCCGGGTCGTGGGCCACGACGGTGAGCCCCTCGAACCCCTGTTCCGCTTCTGAGCCGGCCTGCACGCGTAAAGGAATTGTCTCCCCGCGCGCCATCGCCTTGGCTGCACCCCATGACCGAACTGCACACCGAACGCCTCCTCCTGCGCCGCTGGCGCGCGTCCGATCTCGCGCCGTGGGCGGCGATGAACGCCGATCCCGAGGTGCGCGAGCACCTGGGCGACACCCTCACCCGCGCGGAGAGCGACGCGTCCGTCGCGCGGTTCGAGGCGGACCACGCGCGGCGCGGGTACGGGTGGCTCGCGGTCGAGGTGCGCGCGACGGGCGGGTTCATCGGGTTCGCGGGGCTGGACGAGGTGGACGAGGGGATGCCGTTCGAGGGCGTCGAGATCGGGTGGCGGCTCGCGCGGGCGCGTGGGGGCACGGCTACGCGACGGAGGCCGCGCGGGCGGTCCTCGCGCACGGCTTCGACGACCTGCGCCTGCCCGAGATCCTCGCCGTCACGACGGCGACCAACCTCCGCTCGCAGGCCGTCATGCGCCGCCTCGGCATGACCCGCGACCCCGCGGACGACTTCGACGACCCCACCGCGCCCGAGGGGCCGCTGCGGCCGAACGTGGTGTTCCGCATCTCGCCGGGGGGACGGGGCTGACGGGGCGGGCCGCCCTCAGCCCTTGACCGCCTCGGCGATGTGCCGCGCCGCCTGCGCGGGGGTGAGGTGCGTCGTGTCGACGACCTCCGCCTCCGCGTGCAGCCAGGTGCGCGCGGCCTCGGCGTACGGCTCCAGGTAGGCGAGGCGGAAGGGGGAGTCGGGACCGACGACGGTGTCGCCCGCGATGCGCCGGCGGAGGGTGTCCTCGTCGGCATGCAGGACGAAGTGCCGTACGGGGACGCCGTGTTCGGCCAGTCCCGCGTGGATCTCACGCCAGTACGCCTCGACCAGGACGGTCATCGGCATCACCAGCGTGCCGCCGGTGTAGTCGAGCACGCGGCGCGCGGTCTCGACGACGAGCGGCCGCCACGGGGGCCAAGCCTGGAAGTTGTCGGTCGCGGGGAGGCCGGGCGAGATGTCCATCAGCGTCTCGCCGACCTTCTCCGCATCGAACACCCGGGCGTCCGGCAGTAGTTGGCCTACCAGCGCGGCGGTCGTCGTCTTGCCGGCACCGTGGGTGCCGTTGAGCCATACGATCATGCGTCGACCCTAGAGTGTGCGACGCGGATCGAGGTCCCTCAGGCTGCGAGAGGCCGGAAGGACCCGTCGTCGAGAGTCGACCGCTCGGATACGCTGCGCGGCAACCCCAGGAGGCGTCATGGCGAAGGTCACCATCAGCTTGGACAGCGATCTGGCCATCGAGGTCATGCTGCTGGCCGGCGCCAGGAGCCCCCAGGACGCGGTCGAACTGATCGTCCGGGACTACCTGGCACGGGGGCACCGCACCGAGGCCCGTGCGGGTGACGCCGCCGACCACGAGCGCCTCGTCGACCGGCGGTCAGCGCCGGAAGAGGGACGGTGAACGCACCCCCTTCGCCCGGCCCGCGGTAACGACCCCTACGGGCGGGCCACGTACGACACCCCGGACCGACCGGCGGCCTCGCGTCGGCCCGCCCCCTTCGGCACGACACCGGACCCGGCGGGGACTCCCAGCTCCTCGCTCGAGTCCCCCACCGATGCCTTCTGCGGGTGCGAGAGGCGACCATCCGCACCGCGCCGTCGCACGACGCGGCGGCGCGGGCAGTTCTCGCGTCGGTGCGGCCCCTCGGCCGGTCGGACGCCGTCCAACGCCGCGCTACGGAACCCGAGCCGACGGAACCCCTGCCACCGGAACCGCACCGGCCGCTTCCCGCCGCCGGAAAGTGCTGACGGCGCGATCGCACGCCTTTACGATCATGCCCATGTCCACCGCATCCCTCCCGTCCTCCGCCCTCCGCGGCAGCGGCGGCGCCGTCCTGACCGCCGACGAGGACGGCCTCGTCCTCGACCGGCCCGGCGAGCAGATCACGTTCGTGTCCGGAGCGCTCACGCGCCTGCGCGCCGAGGGCCGGACGCTCACGATCCAGCTGCGGGCGCGGCGCGGGGCGACGCCGACGGAGTACCGGGTGGAGGACGTCGACGAGGCGGGCGCGGCCGGGTTCGCCGCCGCGGTCAACGCGCTGCTGCCGGACCGCCCGGCCGACGACGACGTGGACGGCCGGGAGATGGCCCTCGTCCGCTCCCTCGTGCGGACCTCGCACAGCAGGTACGTCCGCCGGGTCATGTGGGGGGCGCTGTGGTCCTTCCTGCTGCTGGTCGCCGCGACCGTGGCCGTCGGGGTGGCGGGCGACGCGGTGCTGGTGGTCGGCACGGTGCTGGGCGGCGGGCTCGTCTGGCTGTGCCTCTGCGCCGGGGTGTACGCGACGGGCGAGTCCGTCCGCGAGATCCTCGTCCGGCGCAACGGCGTCACGACGACGGCGACGCCCGCGGCGACGTTCGGCGCGTACGTCTACCGCGACCACCACGGGACGTACCGCGGCTTCAACCGCGGCGGGTACGACGGTCCGTGGCTCGCCGTCTCCTACCCCGCGGACCGCCCGGCGGACTACCTCGTCCACCAGACGCCCTTCCAGGCCCTGACCGGCTGGATCCTCGGCCCCTTCCTGATCCTGTGCGGCCTCGCCATGCTCGTCCTCGGCACCCTCCTCCTGACCTCGGCGCTCGACCTGGTCTAGCGCCGCGGACGGGCAGCGGCCCGGGCGCGCGTCCGCCGAGCAGGGACCGGGTCCGTGGTCGCCCTTCCTTCAGCCGACCAGGCGGCGCCTCCATCGCAGGTCGGTGACCGTCATGACCCGGGCCGGGTCGCCGTCCCAGTCGACCGTCAGGCCGACGGAGCGCAGGGCGGCGGCGACCTCGTGGCCGACGGCCGTCGTGGTGGCGGGGGAGCCGTCGAAGCCGCCGTAGAGGAGGTTCAGGCCGTGGCCCGCCGCCGCGGAGTCGGTGCACTGGGTGTGGAAGTAGACGAAGCCTCGGGCGTCGTCGGGGCCTTCGGCGCCGATCTCGGTGTCGCCGCACGTGCGGCAGCAGGTGAAGTTCTCGCGGGCGGTGATGCCGGCGGCGTCGAGCGCGGCGAACGCGCGGGTGAGGCGTTCGGGGTCGGTCTCGCCGGTCCAGGAGGACTGCTCGGCGACGCGTTCCAGCCAGAGGCGGTCGGCGAGGGCCTGCGCCTGGGGACGCGAGACGGGGCGGTGGTCGGGGGTGACGAGGTAGTCCTCGGCGACCTCACGCAGGGTGTCGCGGTCCGCGTACCCGCCCACGATCACCTCCCGGATGCGCTCCTCCAGCAGCGCCCGGTCGGCGTCGGAGACGTCGAGCGGCGGAACCTCCTCGACCGGCCCCATGTCGAGCAGCCCCCACTCCAGCCCCGCCCCCCACCCGTCCTCGCCCGCGGCCCACCCCGCCAGCGCGGCGACGACGGCCTCCCGGTCGACCCTCACCTGGTAGTGCCGGTCCGCGGCCCCGTCCCGGTACTCCAGCTGGTAGTCCCCGCCCTCCTCGTGCCAGACCTGCGCGAACACATCCGGCAGATCGGGTATCCGCTGGACGACGAGGTACCGGTCCTCACCCACGCCGATGCGCCGCACCAGCCCCGCCAACTCCCCGGCGGCGGGCCTCACGTGCCGCTCCCCGTTCTCCGTCCGCACCGCGATCTCCAGCATGCCCGCACTCTCGCACACACCACTGACACTCCCCCCGGCCCGGGGTGATGCCCGAGACCCCACTGCCCTGCGGCTGCACCGACAAGGTCGTCCGCGATGGCGTGGCAGGACAACGGGCATGTTTTCGCCACTGCGCATGGTATTGATCAGAAACTCATGGGGTTCTCGTTGAGGACGTAGTGGACGCGTGGGCCGCCGAAGTAGCCGCGGACGATATGTGGCTGACGTTGCGAGATTGTTACCGTCACTACTTCCGTTAGCCGGTTCAGCCCACCATACGAAGATGGCCCGCCGACGGAGTCGGCGGG
>NZ_JBHWZH010000007.1:0-81351 GCF_042728285.1 Streptomyces sp. NPDC060194
GGGGCGCCCCGGGCGCGGGCAGCGGCGCGGCACCCCTGCGCCGCCGTCACGTCAGACGCGGCAGAGGATCTCCGCGTGCAGGACCGTGAACCAGGCGTCGTCCTCCGCGCCCCATGCCCGCCAGGCGTCCGCGATCCGCGCCAACTGCTCGCGGGTCGTGTGGCCGCCGTCCAGAGCGATGTCGGCGTAGGACGAGGCGGTCGTGCGGTCGGCCCAGAGGCTGCTCCACCAGGCGCGTTCGTCCGGGGTGTGGAAGGTCCAGGTCGAGGAGGTCGCGGTGACGTCCCGGAGCCCGGCCGCGCGGGCCCACGCGGTGAGCCGGCGGCCGGCGTCCGGCTCACCGCCGTTGGCGCGGGCGACGCGGCGGTAGAGGTCCAGCCACTCGTCCAGGGCGGGCGGCTGCGGGTACCAGACCATGGCCGCGTAGTCGGAGTCCCGCGCGGCGACGAGACCGCCCGGCGCGCACACCCGCCGCATCTCGCTCAGGGCCCGCACCGGGTCGCCGACGTGCTGGAGCACCTGGTGGGCGTGGACGACGTCGAACGAGCCGTCGGGGAAGTCCAGCGCGTGGACGTCCCCGGTGGTGAACTCGACGTTGCCGAGGCCGCGTTCGGCCGCCACCGCCCGCGCCTGGTCGAGGACGCCGGCGGCGTGCTCCAGGCCGGTCACCGAGCCCTCGGGCACCAGCGCCGCCAGGTCCGCGGTGATGGTGCCGGGGCCGCAGCCGACGTCCAGCACCCGCTGGTGCGGGCGGAGTTCGCCGATCAGGTACGCGGCGGAGTTGGCGGCTGTGCGCCAGGTGTGGGAGCGCAGGACGGACGCGTGGTGGCCGTGGGTGTAGACGGCCGTCTCTCCGGTGGTCATGGTCGTACCGTAGCCACAGAATCCCGCTTCATGAGACCCCTGTTTCGCTATGTGGACAGCGGGCGGTAGACCGACAGGGCCTCCGGCAGCTTGTCTACCGTCAGGCTGCCGTGGATGCGCGTCACCTCGCCGTCGTACGCGAGCGGGGTGCCCGGCTCGATGCCGTCGATCCGCACCCGGCGCAGCTTCAGCGCGGCGTGGAACGGGGAGCGGCTGAGCGGGCCCGAGAGCGCCGCGCCGATCAGCCGCGCGCCGGGGCGGCGGCCGCCGTGCACCACCCGCACGTCGAGCAGCCCGTCGGCGAGGTCGTAGCGGCGGCCGGGGGTCAGGCCCATCCGGTGGTACATGCTGTTGCCCGCGAACAGCAGCCACAGCGGCCTGCGCCGGCCCTCGAACTCCGCCTCCAGCGGGTGCTCGGAGCGCAGCACCCGCCAGGCGGCGAGCACGTCCGCCGGCCAGCCGCCGACCCGGTCCGAGAAGCGGGCGCGCTCGTGGACGAGCGCGGGGTACACGCCCAGGCTGAACGTGTTGAGGAAGTAGCCCTCGACCTCGCCGGTGCGGAAGCGGCCGAGATCGACGGAGACGCCGTCGCCCGCCTCGACCGCGCGGGCGAGGTCGCGGGCCTCCTCGATGCCGAGGTCGTAGGCGAAGTGGTTGAGCGTCCCGCCGGGCAGGACGGCGAGCGGGACGTCGTGCCGCAGGGCGACTCCGGCGGCCGTGTTCACCGTCCCGTCGCCGCCGCAGACGCCGAGCACCCTGGCCCGGTCCGCGGCCTTCTCCAGCGCGTCGGCGACCTCCTCGGGCGGGCTCACCACGATCTCGGCCTGCGGGAGCAGTGCGCGCAGCAGGTCCGCCCGCTCCGAGGTCTTCGAGGCGGAGTTGGCGACCATGACGAGCCCCTCGCCGCCCGGGAGCGCGGGTATGTCCGCCCGGGGACGGCCGGGGGCCGGCAGCTGGTCCCGGGTGGGCACCAGGCCGCGGACCGCGTACGCCGCGCCCGCGCCGATCGCCACGCCGGCCAGGACGTCGCCGGGGTAGTGCGCCCCGGTGTAGACGCGGGACAGTGCCACCGCGGCCGCGACCGGCGCGACGGCCGCGCCCCAGCCGCGGTGCTCCAGCGCCACGCCCGTGGCGAAGGCGGCGGCGGAGGCGGAGTGCCCGGAGGGGAACGAGGTGGTGATCGGCTGCCGCTTGAGCTGCCGGATGACCGGCACGGCGTCGAGCACCGGGCGGGTGCGGCGCACCGAGCGCTTGCCGAGGGTGTTGACCGTCGCCGAGGCCAGCGCGAGCGAGGCGGCCCCGCGGACGGCGGCGCGCCGGGCCCGCGGTGAACCGGTCGCGGCGATCGCCGCGGCGGCGCCGAACCACAGCAGCCCGTGGTTGGCGCTGTGGCTGAGCCGGGGCAGGAGGCGTTCGGCGCCCGGCCAGTGACGGCCCGCCACCCCGTCGAACAGCCGGCGGTCCAGGGAGCTGATCCGGGCCCGGAAGGGGCCGGTGGCGGCGATCGGCGGCGGCACGGGCAGGTCGTCAGTGGCGTTCATGGCCCGCGTCTACCCGTGACCGGCGCACGGGCAACGTGCCGACGGTCACGGGTGGGCAAGACCTTGGGCAAGGCCTTGAAGGGTTCAGGAGCGGCCCGTGAACGCGGCCGTCGCCGCCTCGTTGAACGCCTTCAGGTCGTCCGGCTTGCGGCTGGTGACCAGGGTGTTGGGGCCGCCCGTGCAGACCTTCACCTGCTCGTCGACCCAGGTGCCGCCGGCGTTGGTGATGTCCGTGCGCAGGCTCGGCCACGAGGTGAGCGTCCGGCCGCGCAGCACGTCCGCCTCGATGAGGGTCCAGGGGGCGTGGCAGATCGCCGCGACGGGCAGGCCGGCGTCGAAGAAGCCCTTCGCGAACGCGACGGCGTCCTCGTCCAGCCGCAGGGCGTCGGGGTTGGCGACGCCGCCGGGCAGGACGAGGCCGTCGAAGTCGGTCGCGGTGACCTCGGTGACGGTCTTGTCGACGGGGAAGGTGTCGGCCTTGTCGAGGTGGTTGAAGGCCTGGACGGAGCCGGTGTCGGTGGAGACCAGGACGGGGGTGCCGCCGGCGTCGAGGACGGCCTGCCAGGGTTCCGTGAGCTCGACCTGCTCGATGCCTTCGGGGGCGACGAGGAATGCGATGCGCATTTTTGCGGGTCCTTTCGTGCGGGTTTCTCCGGTTGGGGCGGAGTACCCCTTGCGGGGTGGTCCATGCGGGGGCCTTGGGCGGCCGGCGGCGGGGTCTCGCGGCTGCGCCGCGGTGCACGGCCTGCGGCCGCGCGGCCTCAGGCGCCGGCCGGGCCGTTCTTTTTCGCCCGTTCCGGGCTCTTTCGGCCTCAGTCGTCGGCCGGGCTGGGAGAGGTCGGCAACCACTCCTGGGCCTTCGCCTTGATGCCCTGCCTGATCACGCCCCCCGCGTTCTTGTCGCCCCGCAGGATCGACTGCGCCATGGACTCGATCTGGTCCCACGTGGCGTGGGGCGGGATGGGGGGCACGTCGGGGTCGGTGCGGAACTCGACGAGGGCGGGGCCGTCGGCGGAGAGGGCCTCGCGCCAGGCGGGTTCGACGTCCTCGGGCTTGTCGACGCGGATGCCGGTGAGGCCGAGGGAGCGGGCGAAGGCGGCGTAGGAGACGTCGGGGAGGTGCTGGGAGGGGTGGAAGGAGGGGGAGCCGCCCATGGCGCGCAGCTCCCAGGTGACCTGGTTGAGGTCCTGGTTGTTCCAGACGCCGACGACGAGGCGGGGATCGGTCCAGCGGTCGCGGTACTTCGCCGCGGTGATGAGCTCCGCGAGCCCGTTCATCTGCATCGCCCCGTCGCCGACGAGCGCGATCGCCGGGCGGTCGGGGTGGGCGAACTTCGCGCCGATCGCGTAGGGGACCGCGCAGCCCATCGTGGCGAGCGTGCCGGAGAGGGACGCGTTCATGCCGGGGCGCAGGGTGAGGTGGCGGGCGTACCAGTTGGTGACGGAGCCGGAGTCGGCGGTGATCATCGCGTTCGCGGGGAGCAGCGGGTCGAGCGCGGCGGCGACGTACTCCGGGTTGACCGGATCCGCGGAGAGCCGGGCCCGCCGGCCGTTGACCTCCCGCCAGCGGGCGACCGCGGCGACCGTCTCCTCGTGCCACTCCCGGCCCTCGTTGCGCCGCAGCAGCGGCAGGAGCCGGCGCAGGGTGGCGCGGGCGTCGCCGACGAGGTTGACCTCGTAGGAGTAGCGCATGCCGATCATGTGCGGGTCGAGGTCGATCTGGACGCCCCGCGCGGAGCCGTACTTCGGCAGGAACTGCGAGTACGGGAAGCTGGAGCCGATCGTCAGGAGCGTGTCGCAGCCCTGCATCAGCTCGTAGGACGGGCGGGTGCCGAGCAGGCCGATCGAGCCGGTGACGTAGGGCAGGTCGTCGCTGAGGACGTCCTTGCCGAGCAGCGCCTTCGCGACGCCCGCGCCGAGCAGCTCCGCGATCTCCTCCACCTCGGCGCGGGCCCCGGCCGCGCCCTGGCCGACCAGGATCGCCACCTTGTCGCCGGCGTTCAGCAGGTCGGCGGCGCGCTGCAGCGACGCGTCGGAGGGGACGGCGGTGGACTCGCCGAGGCCGAGGCTGGAGGGGACCATCTTGAAGGCGTGCGACGGGGCCTCGTAGGCCAGCTCCTGCACGTCCGCGGGAACGATCACGGCCGTGGGGGCGCGGCGGGCGCAGGCGGTGCGGATCGCCCGGTCGAGGACGTTCGGCAGCTGCTCGGGGACGGTGACCGTCTCCAGGAAGTCGGAGGCGACGTCCTTGAACAGCGCGTGCAGGTCGACCTCCTGCTGGTACGAGCCGCCCATCGCCGTCCGCGCGGTCTGGCCGATGATCGCGACGACCGGGACGTGGTCGAGCTTCGCGTCGTACAGCCCGTTCAGGAGGTGGATCGCGCCCGGCCCGGAGGTCGCGACGCACACCCCGAGGCGGCCGGAGAACTTGGCGTACCCCACGGCCTGGAACGCGGACATCTCCTCGTGCCGGGCCTGCACGAAGCGCGGGGTGTCGCCGGCGCGCTCCCAGGCGGCGAGCAGGCCGTTGATGCCGTCGCCGGGGTAGCCGAAGACCTGCTCGACACCCCATTCCCGCAGCCGTTCCAGGATCCGGTCGGCGACCTTGGTGGCCATGTCGTTCCTCCTCGGGTCGTACACGTCGGGTCCCTGCCCGGTTTCCCGATGCGCCCGACCCATGCCCGCACGCGGCGGCCGACCGTCCCGGGCGCCACACCGGCCCTCTGAGCGGCTTTCGCGAATCACCCGTTTGCCGCCGGGGATGCAGGGCACGCGACCTTACGTGCTTCGGACTGCAGGCACGCCGCGACGACAGCAAGTCGTCGCCGGCACTTCCCGGTCCGCGCACACTCCCGCAGGTGACGCCGGCCGGTCCGTCCCCAGACCCTGCCGAGGAGTCCGATCAGAATGGCCATCGCCATCCCCGAACGCCCGGTCGCCGTACGCACCACACCGGCCCCGGTCCGCACCGAGCGCGTGCGGGCCACGGCCGCCGCGACCCCCAAGCCCCGCAAGGGCGACCACCTCGACGCCCCCGACAGCGCGGCGGACTTCGTACGCCTGGCCACCCTGCCCGGGGGACCGGAGCGCGACGCGCTGCGCCAGCGGCTCGTCGGCGAGTGGCTGCCGATGGCGCACCGGCTCGCCACCCGCTTCCGCAACCGCGGCGAGGCCCTCGACGACCTGCGCCAGGTCGCCGCGCTCGGCCTGGTCAAGGCCGTCGACCGCTACGACCCGGCCCGCGGCCACGCCTTCGAGAGCTACGCCGTGCCGACCGTCACCGGCGAGATCAAGCGCCACTTCCGCGACCACACCTGGACGCTGCACGTCCCGCGCCGGGTGCAGGACCTGCGCAACCGGGTCAGGTTCGCCCAGCAGGAGCTCGCCGGGTCCATCCCCGGCCGGGCGCCCACCCGCGCCGAGATCGCCGAGACGGCCAACATGACCGAGGAGGAGGTGCAGACGGGCATCGAGGCGCTGGAGAGCTACACCGCGCTCTCCCTCGACGCGGAGCTCCCCGGCAGCGACGACGGCTACTCGCTCAGCCGCACCCTCGGCGGCCCCGACGGGCGGCTCGACACCGTCATCGACCGCGAGGCCGTCAAGCCCCGCCTGCGGGCGCTCCCCGAACGCGAGCAGACCATCCTCTACATGCGGTTCTTCCGCGACATGACCCAGAGCCGCATCGCCGAGGACCTCGGCATCTCCCAGATGCACGTCTCCCGCCTGATCACCCGCTGCTGCGCGAAGATCCGCGACGACATCCTCGCCGACGCCGCCTGACCTGGCGGGCCGAGCCACCGCCCCGCCCGGCCCGCCGCACCGAGCCGCCACCCGCCGGCCGCCCGCACCGAGGGCGGCCGGCCCCGTGCGGTGCGGGCGGCCGGGCGCCGGGGGCCGCCCCGGTGGCGGAGGTCCGCCCGTCCCGGAAGTCGCCCGTGGCGTCCGCCGAACGTATAAAGGTCAGTAGTCGGGACGAAGCGGTACGAAAGGCGCGGGCTGTGCGCGGCCGGTCGCTGCGGACGGAGGCAGGCATGCGGAACACGGCCCGGGTCGCACCCGGCTCCGGCGAACCCGCCGCCGAGGTCCCCGACCACGGGCCGGTGCGCTACGGGCCGTCCGCGCCGGAGCTCGGTCTCCCGGTACTGCCGGAGCTGGCCGCGGTCGTCGCCGCGGCGGCCGGCGGCGCGGGCGAGGAGCCCGTGGGCGGCGGGGACGGCCTGCTCGCCGCGGCCGCCGGCCACTGGGCGCGGCGGGGACTGCCGACCGACCCCGGGCACGTCGCCGCCGCACCTGGCGCCTCCGCACTGCTGCACGCGGTCACCGCCGCCGTCGGCGGGGACGTGCTGCTGCCCCGCCCGTGCCCGGCCTGGTGGGCGCCGCAGCTGCGGCTCCAGGGCCGCCGCGCCTGGACCGTCCCCACCCCCGCCGAGTGCGGCGGCATACCCGACCCGTACGCCCTGCTGGAGACGGTCCGCCGGGTCAGGGCGGAGGGCGGCGACCCGCGGCTGCTGCTGCTCTCCGTCGCCGACGACCCGACCGCGACCGTCCCCCCGCCGGAGGCGCTGTACGAGACGGTGCGGGTGGCCGCGGGGGAGGGGCTGCACCTGGTGAGCGACGAGACGTGGCGCGACACGCTGCACCCGGCCCCGTCCGCGCCCCACGACGCGCGCGACACCGCCCCGCCCACCGGCGGGACCGTCCTCATCGGGCCCGCCGAGATGTTCCCCGAGCACGTCACCGTCCTCACCGACCTCGTCGGCTCGCTCACCCCGCCCGGCTGGCCCGCCGCCGTCGCCCTCTTCCCCGCCACCGCCCTCGGCGCCCGGCTCCGCTCCCGCGCGCTCGACGTCCTGACGGCGCTGCGCGCGACCGTCGCCACCCCCGTCGCCGCGGCGGCCGCGTACGCGCTCGACGAGCCGCCCGAGGTCGTCGCCCGCGCCGAGGCCGCCGCCCGGCTCCACGGCACGCTCGCCGCCGCCCTCCACCGCACCGTCCTCGCCGCCGGCGGCCTCGCCCGGCCGCCGCGGGCCGGCCGGCACCTCTACGCCGACCTCGATGCGCTGCGCCCCGGCCTCGCCCGGCTCGGCGTCACCGACGCCCCCGAACTGGAGACCCACCTCACCGAGCGGCTCGGCATGCCCGCCCCCGGCGGCCACCGCTTCGGCGACGCGATCGGCGCGCTGCGGGTCCGGCTCTCCACCGGCCCGCTGCTCGGAGCAACCCCCGAGGACCGCCTGGAGTCCCTCCACGCGAAGGACCCGCTCCACCTGCCGCACGTGGCACACGCGATGCACCGGATCGAGACGGCCCTGGACGTGCCCGGAGCCGGCGCCCACGGGACGGAGACCCCTCGATGACGGACCGGACGGACCAGCCCCTCGCGGCGGCGCGCCCGGAGACGACGGCCCCGGCCCCGAGCGGCCGCCTCCGGCCCGCCACCGCCCCGGGCCGCACCGACCCCGCCTTCTCGACCCCCCGCCGCTGGCCCCGCTCCTTCGCCGACCGGCTCACCACCCCGCTGCCCGGCCTGCGCGCCCTGGCCCGCTTCACCCGCGAGGGGGCCGGCCGCCCCGCCCCCGCCGACCTGCGCGAGATCCCGCACCTCCCGTTCGCCCCGGGCCCGCTGCCCGAGGCCGGTGCCGACACCGTCGCCGTGACCTGGGCCGGGCACGCCAGCTGGGTGGTGCGGATCGGCGGCCTCACCGTCCTGACCGACCCGGTCTGGTCGCGGCGGATCTTCGGCACCCCCGCCCGCGTCACCCCGGTCGGCGTGGCGTGGTCCGCACTGCCCCGCGTCGACGCCGTCGTCATCAGCCACAACCACTACGACCACCTCGACGCGCCCACCCTGCGCCGGCTGCCCAGGGACACCCCCGTCTTCGTCCCCGCCGGGCTCGCCCGCTGGTTCCACCGGCGGCGCTTCACCCGCGTCACCGAGCTGGACTGGTGGGAGGGCGTCACCCTGCGCGGCGTGCGCCTCGACTTCGTCCCGTCCCACCACTGGTCCAAGCGCGGCCTCACCGACACCTGCCGCACCCTGTGGGGCGGCTGGGTGCTCACCGACCCGCGCGGCCGGAAGGTCTACTTCGCCGGGGACACCGGGTACGGGCACTGGTTCGCGGAGATCGGCGCCCGCCACCCCGGGATCGACCTCGCGCTGATGCCGATCGGCGCGTACGAGCCGCGCTGGTGGCTCAAGGACGTGCACACCAACCCCGAGGAGGCGGTGCGCGCGACCGAGGACCTCGGCGCCCGCCGGATGGCGCCCATGCACTGGGCGACGTTCCTGCTCTCCGCCGAGCCGGTCATGGAGCCGCTGCACCGGGTCCGCGAGGCCTGGCGGCGCTCCGGCCGCCCGCCGGAGGACCTGTGGGACCTGGCGGTGGGGGCGTCGGCGGTGCTGTGAGGCGGGCGGGCGCGCGGTTCCGGCGCGCGCCGCTCCCCGAGGCGCCTCCGGTCAGACGTGCGCCTCGCTCGCCCGCTCCCCGTGCGTCCGCCGCCGTATCCGCCGCCACAGCGCCGGCACCCCGCTGACCAGCAGCGTCAGGACGATCGCGAGCGCCACGCCCTCCCACGGCTCGGCGAAAAGCGAACCGCTGAGGACGCCGATCAGCTGGTAGGCGGCCGCCCAGGCCAGGCAGGCGGGCAGGTTCCCGCGGACGAAGCGCGAGGTCGGCATCTTCGCCAGCAGGCACGCCAGCATCACCGGGATCCGCCCGGCCGGGACGAGCCGGGACAGGACCAGGACCGAGATCTTGTGGTCCTCCAACTTCGCCTGCGCCTTCTCCAGGCGCTCCTGGGGGGCCCGCTTGCGCAGCCCCTCCAGCCAGCGCGAACCGTGCTCCGACATCACCCCCCGGCGACCGAGCCAGTACAGGGTGATGTCCCCGACGAACGCCGCCGTCGCCGCGACCAGGAACACCAGCAGCATCGACAGCGGCGCCCCCTGGTGCAGGGCGACCACCGCCGCCCCGCTCACCAGCGCGCCCGTCGGCACGACCGGTACCAGCGCCCCGGCCGTCACCAGCAGGAAGAGCGTCGGGTAGCCGACCGCCTGCTGGGTGGACGCGGTGGGGAGGGTCGTCACCATCGCGGTGATCACCTGGCGGCCTCCGGCCGTACGCTCCGGCAGTGCTCGAGACGGTGCACCGTCACCTCCGGCGCCAGGATCGACGCCTTCCGGGCGAACTCCTCGCCCGGTGTGTGGAACTCGTGCGGCCGGACGGCGTCCATGCCCACCGGCCAGTACGTCCCGTAGTGGATCGGGATCGCCGCCCGGGGGCGGAGCGCCACCAGCGCCTCGGCGGCGCGGGTCGCGTCGAGATGGCCCGGGCCGAGGTACGGGCCCCAGCCGCCGACCGGGAGCAGCGCCATGTCGACCCGGCCGACCTCGCCGGCCATGTCGTCGAACAGGCCGGTGTCCCCGGCGAAGTAGGTGTCGTGCGAGCCGTGCACGACGTAGCCGAGCGCCGGGCAGCGGTGCGGGCCCATCGGCAGCCGGCGGCCGTCGTGCAGGGCGGGGACGACGCGGATGACCACGTCCCCCGCCTTCACCTCGTCGCCCGGGGCGACCTCGGTGACCGCCAGCCTCGCCGCCGCGCGGCGCAGCCCCGGCACCGCGCGCGGGGTGCCGCGCGGCACGAGCAGCCGGGTGCCGTCCGCGAGCTTCGCCAGCGACGGCAGGTGGAGGTGGTCGGAGTGCAGGTGCGAGACGAGCACGACGTCGGCCACCGCGGCCTGCGCCGGCGGCAGGTCGCCGCGCCGCCGGCGCAGGTGCGCGAACCGGCGCGCGAACAGCGGATCGGTCAGCACCCGCACCCCGGAGTCCTCCACGGTGCAGGTCGCGTGGCCCCACCAGGTGACCTCAAGCGCCACGGGGAGCCTCCTCCATCGAGCTCATGGGTACGAGCCTACGGCCGCGGTGCCCGGAGTAGGGTCGGCTCCGGGCACATGGCCGAGGGCCGGCGGCGCGGGAGCGGGGAGAGCGGTCGTGGACGGTAGGGCGAACGGCGGAGACGTACATGACCTGCGGGTTGCCTCGATCTGCAGTCTCACGCCCCTGGAGGAACTGGACGCGGAGCCGTTCCTCGTCGACACCCGCGCCCAGCAGGCGATGTGCGACCGCTGGGCCGCGGAGCACGGCCACACGGTGGTCCGGCAACTCCAGTGCTACGGCCTCGACCCCGCCCACCCGGCCCTGTGGGCCGATGTCGAGGCCGGCGCCGTCGACCTGTTCGTCGTGCCCGGCGAGCGCGTGCTGGCCCGCGCGGTGACCTCCGTCGCGGACTTCACCGCCGTGTGCGCGGCGCGCGGGGTCCGCTGGGAGAGCGCCGCCCGGCCCGAACCGGCGTACGCGGCGGCCGACAAGGCGGGGGTCCACCGCCGCCTCTCGATGCCGACGGCCGGCTACGACGGCTGCTGACCGCGCCGCCCAGGGACTCGCGCCGCAGGTCGAACGCCTGCCCGTCGCCTGACCGAGGCGTGCGGTGCACCGATCGGGACAGAGGCCGTATGGCAGGCTGAAACGGGACCCGGCGGGGGTCCGCGGGCGTGGGACACAGAGGTGAGGAACGGCGTGAGGGACGCGCGATGGCGGCGGGCCACCGGCACTCTGGTGCGGGTGGTGGCGGTGTGGGCGGTGTCCTCGGCGACCCTGCTCGCCATGGCCGCCCTGCTGCCGGACTTCCGGCTCCAGGACGACAACGACAGCCTGACCCGGGTCGCGTTCACCACCGCGTGGGGCGCGGGCGCGTTCGGACTGCTCAGCGCGCTGGTCTGGCCGCTGCTCGTCCGGGTGCTGCTGTTCGTGCCGGCGCTCGTCATCGGCCTGCTGGTGTTCTTCCTCAACGGCTCGCTGCTGCTCCTCGCGCTGTGGGCGATCCCCGACGGGCGCGGCGAGTCGAACCCCGAGACCGCGGTGCTCGTCGCCGCCGTCATGTCCGCCGTCGCCTCCGCCACCTCCACCGCGCTCGCCGTCCGCGACGACAGCGCCTACCGCCGCCGCCTCCACCGGCTCGCCGACCGCCGGCGGCGCCGGCACGGCGAGAAGAACGCGCCGGCCGAGGCCCCGGCGACGGTCTTCCTGCAGCTCGACGGCGTCGGCCACGACGTCCTGCGACACGGCGTCGACTCCGGTCTCATGCCCGCCGTCGCGGGGCTCCTGCACACCACCCACCGGCTCACCCCCTGGCGCACCGACTGGTCCAGCCAGACCGGCGCCAGCCAGCTCGGCATCCTGCACGGCAGCAACTTCGACGTCCCCGCCTTCCGCTGGTACGAGAAGGAGACCGGCGAGGTGATGGTCTGCAACCGGCCGGCCAGCGCCGCCGAGCTGCAGCGCCGGGCCATCGAGCGGACCGGGGACGGCGGGCTGCTCACCCTCGACGGCGCCAGCCGCGGCAACCTCTTCAGCGGCGGCGCCGACCAGCTCGCCCTGGTGCTGTCCATCGCCGCCCGCCGCGGCCCCGACAACCGCTCGCGGGCCGGGTACTTCGCGTACTTCTCCGACCCGGGCAACGCCGTCCGCACGGCGATGTCGTTCGTCGCCGAGGTCTGCCGCGAGATCGGCCAGTACGTGCGGGTGCTCGTGCGCCACCAGCGGCCGCGGGTCGGGCGCGGCGGGCTCTACCCGTTCATCCGCGCCTTCGCGACCGTCGTCGAGCGGGACGTCGTCGTCGCCGCCGTCATGGGCGACATGCTCGCCGGCCGCAGCGCGGTCTACGCCGACCTCGTCGCATACGACGAGGTCGCGCACCACTCGGGCCCGCGCAGCCGGGACGCCGAGCAGGTCCTGACCCGGATCGACCGCTCGGTCGCGCTCATCGCGAAGGTCGCCGAGCACACCCCGCGCCCGTACCGGCTCGTGCTCCTGTCGGACCACGGGCAGAGCCCCGGCGAGACCTTCGCCGCCCGCTACGGGCTCACCCTGCGCGACCTGGTGCGGGCCGGGTGCGGGCTCCCCGTCCCGCGCAGGGCGCGGCGCACGCACAGCGGCGCCGAGGCGCGCAGCGCGGTGCGGGCGGCGCTGCACCGGCCGGTCGAGGAGGCCGGCGGGTCGCTGCGGCCGGCCGTGCTCTCCGACTCCGAACCCGTCGTGCTCGCCTCCGGCAACCTCGGCCTGATCTCGTTCCCCGCCGCGGCCGACCTGCCGAACCCGTACGCGCGGCTGACCCGCGAGGAGATCGACCACCGCCACCCGGCGCTGCTCTCCACCCTCGCCAACCACCCCGGCATCGGCTTCCTGCTGGTCCGCAGCGAGGAGCACGGCGGGGTCGTCCTCGGCGCGAACGGCGCGGAGATCCCGCTCGCCGAGCTGGAGGAGAACCCGGGCCCGCTCGCCGACTTCGGCCCCGGTGCGGTCGAGGCGGTCCGCCGCACCCACACCTTCCCGCACACCGCCGACATCATGGTCAACTCCGCCTACGAGCCCGCCACCGGCGAGGTCCTCGCCTTCGAGGAGCAGATCGGCTCGCACGGCGGGCTCGGCGGTGAGCAGTCGCACGCGTTCCTGCTCTCGCCGCTGGAGCTGTCGCCTCCCGTGGCCGACGGCGGCGAGCTCGTCGGCGCGGAGCAGGTGCACCGGGTGCTGCGGCGGTGGCTGCGCGAGGAGCACGGGCCGCAGGTGCCGATCGCGGCGCCGCTGGGAAACACGGCGGGCGCGGACGGGCGCGGCGCGGCCCCCGACCCCCGCGCCTCCCGCGACGCGGGCCGCGAACCGGGGGCGGCGGCGCGGACGGTCCGGGAGCGTACGGCCTGATGCGGGCGGTCCGGGGGTTCACGGTCCGGTGCCGGCGGGTCGGGGGGGCTCACGGTTCGCTCCGGGCGGTGCGGGGGCCCTTCGGGTCCGGTCCCGGCCGGTCGTCGCCCGCCGTCCCGCACGCGTCGGACCGCACACGCGACGTGGCGCCGTGGAGCAGCGCCTGACGGGGCGTGAACCGGTAGCTTTCTGACCGAGTCCCCGCAACCGCATCCGAAAGGAACCACCGTGGCCACCACGCGCACCGCCCACACCGTCTGGGACGGCAACCTGACCGAGGGCAACGGCGTCGTCACCCTCGACTCGTCCGGCATCGGCGAGTACCCGGTCTCCTGGCCGTCCCGCGCCGAGCAGGCCAACGGCAAGACCAGCCCCGAGGAGCTCATCGCCGCCGCGCACTCCAGCTGCTTCTCGATGGCCCTCTCCCACGGCCTCAGCGGCGCCGGCACCCCGCCCACCCGCCTGGAGACCAAGGCCGACGTCACCTTCCAGCCCGGCACCGGCATCACCGGCATCCACCTCACCGTCACCGGCGCCGTCCCCGGCCTCGACGCCGCCGACTTCACCAAGGCCGCCGAGGACGCCAAGGCCAACTGCCCCGTCTCCCAGGCCCTGTCCGGCACGGAGATCACCCTGACGGCGAACCTCGCCTGACCACGCGTCACCCCGGCGGGCCGTCCCTCCCCGGGGGCGGCCCGCCGAAGTGTGTTGACAGCCGCGCGCGGGCCCTGTTGTGATGTGGGCGCGCCACGTGGTGCCGGCCGAAGAGATGTGGGCGGGCCGGACACCGGGCGAGCGCCGTACCTGAAGGACCACGCCATGAGTTCATACTCCGCGGCCAGGCTTCTCCGAGCCTGCTGAGCCGCGTTCCGCGTCTTCCCGCAGCCCGTCCGACGTGCGGACCGCTGCCGTCTTTCCACTTTCGTTCTTCTTCGCGCGGCTCACGCGCGCCTACTTCCCGGGGATCCGTATGCCCGCATCGTTCAACCAGTCCGTGATCGACGAGTTCCGCGCCCGTGCCGGCCGGGTCGGCGGCCCCTTCGAAGGGGGTGATCTGCTGCTGCTCACGACCACCGGGGCCCGCTCGGGGAAGCGGCACACCGTGCCGCTCGGATACGTGCGGGACGCGGAACGGGGGCTGCCGATGGTGATCGGTTCGGCCGGGGGCGCGCACCGGCACCCGGCCTGGTACCACAACCTGCTCGCGCATCCGCTGGTCGAGGTGGAGATCGGCACCGAGGTGTACGAGGCGGTCGCCGTGCCCGCCGAGGGGGAGGCGCGGGAGCGGCTGTTCGCGCAGGTCACGGCGGCCGTGCCGGGGTACGGGGACTACCAGGAGGCGACGAGCCGGGTCCTGCCGGTCGTCGTCCTGGAGCCGGCCGAGCACGCGCCGCGGAAGCCGGTGGCGAACCTCGCCGACAAGATGGTCGCGGTCCACGACTGGCTGCGGGCCGAACTCGCCCATGTCGAGGCCGAGGTGGCGGCGTACTTCGCGCACCGGACGCCCGGCGCCTCCGCGCCGCCGCTCGGGCTGCGGATCCGGCAGCACTGCCTGGCGTTCTGCCAGACCCTCGACTTCCACCACCGGGCGGAGGACGCGCACGCGTTCCCCGGGCTCGCCCGGCAGCACCCTGAACTGGCCCCCGCCTTCGAGCGGTTGCGTGCGGAGCACGTCACCGTCGCCCGGCTGCAGACGGACCTCGTGGCGCTGCTGGCGGACGTCGAGCACGCGGATCCGGTGCGGTTCCGATCCGAACTCGCGCAACTGGTAACCGAGTTGACCGCGCACCTGGACTACGAGGAGGAGGTCGTCCTGCCTCCGCTCGCCGCGATCCCCTTCCCGCCCGCCCCCGCCTGACCGCCGCCCGTCCCCGCCTGACCGCCAGCCGTCCGTTCCCGCTGCCGCCGGGCGTGCCGGGCCACCCGGGCGCGGTTGCCGCAGGACGCCCTGCACCACTCCTGCCGGCCGTGGGTCTGCACGTAGTACCGCACGCAGCGCGGTGCGGTGCAGGCCCGCAGCCTCGCGCGCTGCGGTCCGGCGAGGAAGTCGGCTGCCGCACGGGCGAGTTGTGCGACGAGGCGCACCCCGGGATCGGTCCCGGGGTGCACCGCGGACAGGTGGACGGACGGAGTGCCGTCCGCCGGCCAGCTCAGCTCCGGAACCACCGGCTCGGGGGCGGCGGCCGCATTGAGCCTGGCCAGGGCCTCCCCGACGGGCAGCAGCCGGTGGGCGTCCGCCGGACTCGGCGGGGCGGGGCTGACGGCACGCGCGAACAGGGCGCGGACGGCCTCGCGGATGCGCACCACCTCCGCGCGCAACTCCTCCGTGGCGTCCGGGGCCCCCAACTCGTCCTGCTCGCCCATCCATTCACGCAGCCCGGCCACGTCGGCGAGATCGTCCGCGACCCCGCCCGCCCCGTCGTGCCGGATCGTGCTCGCCAGTGCCAGCGCGAGCGGCTGCGCGTCTTCCCTGTCCATCCGTGGGGCCTCTCTCTTGAACGCCGTGGCCTCCGCAGTCTAGGGTCCTAACGGAAACAAGACGCTCAAGCATTAGGGGGATGCGTGACGACACTTCTCGCCCAGATCAGCGACCTGCACCTCGACGGGAGCGGCCGGTCGTCCGAGCGCGCGGAACGGGTGATGGACTACCTGCGCGCCCTGCCCCGCCCCGTGGACGCCGTGCTGGTCACGGGTGACATCGCTGACCACGGGGCGATCGCCGAGTACGAGGAGGCCGCCCGGATCCTCGACGCCCCGTTCCCCGTCCTCGTGGGGCCCGGGAACCACGACGTCCGGGCCGCCTTCCGCAAGGGCCTGCTGGGAGAGGAGCCCGCGGACGGGCCGATCGACCGGCTGTACGAGATCGGCGACACCGCGATCCTGATGCTCGACTCCACGATCCCGGGCCGCGACGAGGGCCTGCTGGACGCCGAGACCCTCGCCTGGACGCGTGCGGCCCTTGCGCAACTCCCCGCCGGCAGGCGTGCGTTGCTGGCGTTCCACCAGCCGCCCGTCGCCCTCCACCACCCCCTGCCCGACGGCTCCCTGCTCGGGAACGCCGACGAACTGGCCGCGCTGCTCGCCGACCACCCGCGGATCGCCGCCGTCCTCACGGGCCACGCCCACACCCCCGCCGCCTCCACCTTCGCCGGCCGCCCCCTCGTCGTCGCCCCCGGTGTCACCTGGACGCTGCGCCTGCCCTGGGAGGGCGACGCGCCCGCGATGCGGGAGCAGCCGCCGGGGCTCGCCTTCCACGTCCTGGACGACGGCGGGCGTCTGACCACGCACTTCCGGGTCGTTCCGTGATCGTGCGGGAGGTGTGAACGCCGCGCGGGCGGTCACCCGCACGGGGACGCACCCGCACGCGAAAGGCAGGACCACCATGGGCGACCCCCGTCCCTACGGCCCCGGCGAGAACGGTCCCGACGCGGCCATCCCGCGCGACATGCCCGACCAGCAGGCCGGTCCGGGACCCGACCCGCTCGACGTCCCCGCGGAGGGTCCGAAGGGCGACCGGACCGAGGACGACGCCGGCGACGACGCGGAACCGGCCGACGTCCCCGACACGGACGAGTCCGGCACCGGCCCCCGCCGCGACGCCGCGTCGCAGGGCGGGGTCAACCCCGAGCAGCCGCCGCCGGACGAGCCCGCGGACTGAGGCCGTCAGCGGCGCCCCTCGGCGAGGGGCGCGGAAGGCCGGGCCGCTCGCGCGGACGCGCGGCCCGGCATCCGCGACGCCAGGAGGCCGCCCGCCACCGCCACGGCAGCGAGGGCGGCCAGGGCGGGGCGCAGCGCGGAGGCGAAGGGGCCCTCCGACGCTGTGGTAAGCATCGTGGCGACGGCGATGCCGAGCACCGGGCCGATGTTGAGGGCGGTCTGCTGCAGGCCGCCGGAGACGCCGGCCGCCGAGACGTCCGCCGCCCGCAGGAGGACCGCGGTCGCGGTGACCATCACCGTCCCGAAGCCCGCGCCGAGCAGGGCGAAGCCCAGGGCGATCGGCGCGGTGCCCGCGTCGAGGCGGGCGAGGAGCAGCACGCCCGCCGTGACCAGCGCCGAGCCGCCGACGGCCGTGGCCCGGGGCCCGAACCGGCGGGAGAGCGCCGGGGTGAGCGGTGCGGCGGCCAGCATGAGCGCCGGGCCGCTGACGGCGTGCAGGCCGGTGGCGAGCGGATCCAGGCCGAGGACGTCCTGGAGGTGGTAGGTGCCGAGGAACAGCGACCCGAACAGGGCCGCTGAGGCGGCGACCAGCAGGCCGAGCGACGAGGTCACGTCCGTCGAGCGCAGCACGTCGAGCGGGATCAGCGGCTCGTCCGCGCGCCGCTCGTGGCGGGCGAACGCCACGGCCGAGGCGGTCGCCGCGAGGGCGACGAGCACGGTCCCGGCCGTCCATCCGCCGTCAGGGAGCGCCACCGCCGTGTGCACCAAGCCGGCCAGCGCCACGGCGAGCAGGACGGCCCCGGGCAGGTCCGGTGGGACGAGGCCCGCGGGCCTCGGCTCCGGCACCCGCACGCACAGCGCGACGAGCGCGACGGCGGCGGCGAGCGGCACGTTCAGGAAGAACACCGACCGCCAGCCGAACTGCGCCGCCACCGCCCCGCCGACCAGCGGGCCGACCGCCGCCGACGCGGCGATCACGCCCGTCCGCAGCGCGATCGGCATCCCGAGCCGTTCGGGCGGGAACGCGGCCCGCAGCATGCCGAGCGTGGCCGGCTGGAGCAGCGCCCCGCACCCGCCCTGAGCGATCCGCAGCGCGACGACCTCGCCGATCCCGTCCGCGAGGCCGATCCCCGCGGAGGTCAGCGCGAAGCCGAGCATCCCCCAGCCGAACAGCCGCCGGTGGCCGTGGCGGTCGCCGAGCCGGCCCGCGAACACCAGCAGAGCCGCGACGGCGATCAGGTACCCCGTGCTCGTCCACTGCACCTCGCCGAACGTCGCGCCCAGCTCCCGGCGCAGCTCCGGCTGCACCATCGTGAGCATCGTCCCGTCCACCGCGACGACCGACGCCCCGACCACGCTTCCGGCGAGCGTCAACCGCCGGTGGTTCTCCGTGATCACCAACCGGCCCCGTCCGCCGGGCCGAGGTGCGCGTCCAGCGCGGCCGCGACGAGCGGGGCGACGTCGTCGAGCTCCGTCGCGAGCTGCAGGCTGCCCCAGGACCACAGTTGCGCGATCCCGTGCAGGTTCGCCCACAGCGCGGCGGCCGTCACCCCGGGGTCCCGCGCCGCGTCCGGGGCGTTCTGCGCCACCGCCTCCTCCAGCACCCCGAACAGCGGCAGGCTCCGCTCCCGCAGCCCGAGCGTCCCGCTCGCCAGCAGGTCGTGCCGGAACATCAGCGCGAACATCCCCGGCTCGGCGCGCGCGAACTCCACGTACGCGGTCGCCAGCGCGGCGAGTCGGGCGCGGGGGGTCCCGCCGTCCCGCAGGGCGAGCCCGACCGCGGCGGCGAGATCGTCGAAACCCTTCCGCGCGATGGCGGACAGCAGCTCCCGGTGGGTGGGGAAGTGCCGCCGGGGAGCGCCGTGGGAGACACCGGCGTGGCGGGCGATGCTGCGCAGCGTCAGGGCGTCCGGACCCTCGGCCCCGAGGAGGGCGACGCCGGCTTCGACGAGGCGGGTACGGAGATCGGGAGCGGTCATGGACGGTGTCTACCAGGATGCGGTAGACGGTGTCTACGTGCTGAGGTCCGCAGCGGTGTCCGTGGTCCGTCGCACGGCCTCGCGCCGGTTTCGCGCCGCAGGCCAGGGGCACTCGGACGCTCCGGGACGATCAAGGAGGCGCGTACGGTGCGATGGGTGCGGTGGCTACGAGCGGAGGCCGCCGCCGTCGGGGGGACGGTGCGGCGCGCGGTGACGCGGCCGGGGCCCGAGCGCGACCTGACCGCGCAGTCGCTGAAGGCCGCCGGCGCCGCGGTCCTCGCGTGGGCGGTCGCCGGCTGGTGGTGGGGCGCGCCGATGGCGCTGATGGCCCCCTGGACCGCGGTCATCCTCGTGCAGTCGACCGTCTACCGCTCCCTGCGCTCCGGCGTCCAGCAGCTCGCCGTCATCGCCGCCGGCACGCTGATCGCCGCCGGGGCGGCCGCGCTGACGGGCGACACGATGACGGCGATGCTGATCGCCGTCCCGCTCACGGTGTTCCTCGGCAACTACGCCCGCTTCGGCCCGAACGGCGTCTACGCCCCCACGACCGCCCTGTTCGTCCTCGCGTACGGCTCGTACACGGCGAACGACATCCTGCACCGCCTCCTGGAGTGCCTGATCGGCGCGGTGATCGGCATCGCCGTGAACGCGCTGATCCTGCCGCCGGTCCATCTGCGGGACGTCCGCGCGAACCTGCGCCGGCTCCCCGAGTCGTGCGCGTCGCTCCTCGCGACGATGGCCGACGACATCGACGCCGGCTACGACGTCGAGCAGGCCCGCGCCTGGCACGACCGGACCCGGCAGCTCGGCGGCGCGCTGACCGACCTGCGCCACGCCCGGCAGTGGACCGAGGAGAGCTACCGCTTCAACCCCGGCCGCCGGATGCGCCGCCCCACCGGCATGCTGCCGCCCACCTGGTGGGACGCGCACTGGGACAGGGTCACCGACCAGCTGCGCGCTCTGACGGTGACGCTCGCGGAGTCGGCGGGGGAGCGGCCGGGGCTCGTCCCCGCGCCGGACCCCGTGCTGTACGCCCTCGCCGCGCTGCTCCGGCACGCGGGGGAGGTCTGCGCGGTGGACGTGTCGCACCCCGGCGGCCTCGGGCCCCCGGCGCGCACCGCGCCGGGCGGGGAGGCGCCGGCCTGGTCGTCGGCGCACCGCGGGCGGGAGCTCGACCGCGCCTGGGAGGCACACCGGCAGCTCAAGGACCACCTGGTACGGCAGGACGTGGAGGTCGCCCCCGCGGTCGGCGGGCTGGTCGCGCAGACCCAGCAACTGCTGACGGAGCTGGGTCGCACGCCCGACGGGTGATGCCCGGAGTGACGCCCGGGCGGGCTGACTTCCGGGCGGGCTGACTTCCGGGCGGGCTGACGCCCGGGGGCTGACGCCCGCGGGGTGGCTTCCGACGGCTGACGCCCGCGGGGTGGCTTCCGACGGCTGACGCCAGGCGGTGGCGCCCGCATTACCTCCGCGGTAATCGACCCCCGCCGCCCCGCCCCGGCACAGTGTGCGTACCGGGTTCCGGGCGGCGCACTCCGCCCGGGATCCGGCCCCTGACCAGCATGTCCGACCTCGACGGAGGCTGATTCCCCGTGTCCGCGACCCCGCTCGCCCCCCGCGCCCGCACGTCCACCGCCCCGGCCGCCCTGCTCCGCCGCTACCTCCTCCTGGACGCCGGTCCGACGACCGCGACCGGCGTCGCGTTCGTGGTCGCCCCCGGCCCGATCGGCGACTTCCTCGGCTACGGGACCGCGCCCGTCCTCGCCGTCGGCGTGTTCCTCACGCTGTTCGGCGGGTTCGTCGGCTGGCTGTCCACCCGCCGGCGGCCGCCGCTCGCCGCCGTGCACGCGGTCGTCGACGTCAACGCCGTCTGGGCCGTCGCGAGCCTCGCCGTCCTCGCCTTCCGGCTCGACCCCACGCCCGTCGGCGTGGCCTACGGCGTCCTGCAGGCGGTCGTCGTCGGCGCGCTCGCGGTGCTGCAGTTCACGGCCGCCCGGCGGGTGGCGGCAGAGAGCCGCCCTTAGGGGGTGTCCGGCGGATCCTGCCCGCAGTCGTGGCGCCTGATCCGCCGATCCGCGGCGTTGTCGTCGGTCAACGACTTCCCCAAGCTCTCGGCTTCGCTCGAGCAGGGGAGACCCCACTGCGTCGCTTCCCTCCTCCGCCTCGCACCTCGACGCATCAGCCACCACTCGGCCCCACCCAGGTCAAAAGGCTGCCCTCGGGCGGGCCGGATCCGCCGGACACCCCTAGCTAGCGCCCCCGCGGTGCAGGAAGTCCGCCGTCGCCGGGTCGGCCGGGAGCAGCGTCTCGATGGCCAGCTCGGCGACGGTCACGTCCATCGGCGTGTTGAACGTGGCGATCGTCGAGATGAAGGACAGCACCTGCCCCTGGTGCTCGATCCGCATCGGCAGCGCGAAGTACGGCACGGCCTCGCCCGGTTCCGGTCCGTCGGCCCCGTCGTCGTCCGCCGGCACCGGGTAGGCCGCGACCTCCTCGTACAGCGCGCGCAGGGCGTCGGAGCGGGCGAGGGCGATCTGCCGCTCCATCTGGGCGAGGAGGTGGCCCCGCCACTCGCGCATGTTGCGGATCCGGGGCGCGAGCCCGCCGGGGTGCAGGGTGAGGCGCATCGCGTTGAGCGGGGGCGCGAGCAGCTCCGGGGCGACCCCGTCCATCAGGACGGTCACGCCCGCGTTGACCGCGATCACGTTGTACAGCGAGTCGACCACCATCGCCGGGTACGGCTCGTACGCCTTCAGCAGCGCGTCCAGGTGAGCGCGGATCGGCTCCATCGCGGGGGAGTCGAACGGGGTCTCGGCGTAGTGGGGCGCGTAACCGGCCGCCAGGAGAAGGGAGTTGCGCTCCCGGATCGGCACGTCCAGATGCTCCGCGAGCCGCAGCACCATCTCCTCGCTCGGCCGGGAGCGGCCGGTCTCCACGAAGCTGATGTGCCGCGCGGAGGACTCCGCGCGCAGCGACAGCTCCAGCTGGCTGAGGCCGCGCCGCTCCCGCCAGGTGCGCAGGAGTGGCCCGACGGAGCTGTCCGGGGCGAGAGTTGTCATACGTGCACGGTAACCGGGCCGTCGCGACCGCGAGGAGAGTCGATCCATGCCCATCGAACCGCTGACCCCGAAGGACGTCGAGGAACGCCTGCGCGAACTCCCCGGCTGGTCGCTCGACGACGGCAGCCTGACCCGCTCCTACCGCCTCGGCTCGCACATCGCCGCGGCGGCCTTCACCCTGCACATCGCACAGATCCAGGACGACCTCGACCACCACTCCGACCTGACGCTCGGCTACGACTCCGTCGCCCTCTCCGTCCGCACCCACGCCGCGGACGGCGCGATCACCGACCGCGACTTCGCCCTCGCCACCCGCGTCGAGGCGATCGCCCCGGCCCACGACGTGCGCTGACCTCGCCGCCGGGGCCCGCTCCGGCGCAACGGGCGCACCCGCCGCCGGTGCTACCGGGGGCGGGTGCGGGGGAGTCGGCGGAGCCGGGCGAGGGCGCGGCGCCAGGAAGGCGCTGTTCAGGCGCCGTTGAACTCGTTCGGGTGGGGGCCCAGGCGGCGGTCCTCGTCGAGGGCGGTGATCGCGGCGAGGTCCTCGGGGTCGAGTTCGAAGTCGAAGACGTCGATGTTCTCGGCGATGCGGGACGGCGTCACCGACTTGGGGATGACGACGTTGCCGAGCTGCAGGTGCCAGCGGAGGACGACCTGGGCGGGGGTCTTGCCGTGCTTGCGGGCGACGGCGACGAGCGCGGGGACGTCGAGCAGGCCCTTGCCGGAGCCGAGCGGTGACCAGGCCTCGGTCGCGATGCCGTGTGCGGCGTGGTACGCGCGGGACTCCTCCTGCTGGAGCTGCGGGTGCAGCTCGATCTGGTTCAGCACCGGGACCACGGAGGTCTCCGCGAGCAGCTTCTCCAGGTGCTCCGGCAGGAAGTTGGAGACGCCGATGGACTTCGCGCGGCCGTCGGCGAGGATCTTCTCGAAGGCGCGGTACGTGTCGACGTACAGGTCGCGCTCCGGGGTCGGCCAGTGGATGAGGTACAGGTCCACGTAGTCGAGGCCGAGCTTGTCGAGCGAGGCGTCGAACGCGGTGAGCGTCGAGTCGTACCCCTGCTCGCTGTTCCACAGCTTGGTGGTGACGAAGAGCTCGTCCCGCGGGACGCCGGCGGAGGCGATCGCGGCCCCCGTGCCCTTCTCGTTGCCGTAGATCGCGGCGGTGTCGATGCTGCGGTACCCCGCCTCCAGGGCGGTGGTCACGGTCGCCTGCGCCTCGTCGTCCGGCACCTGCCAGACACCGAAGCCGAGCTGCGGCATCGGGACGCCGTTGTTAAGGGTGATCGTGGGGGCCTTGCTCACGAGGGGTCGATCCTTACGTCGTCGTGTGGTGCGTTCATCGTCAACGATCACGGTCCCGCACGCATTCCCGCGGGACGCCGTCGGCCCGCACACCCTGACCGCTACCCCGGTACAGCGCGTTCACCTCGTCGGCGTAGGCCGCCTCGATGGCCCGGCGCTTCAGCTTCAGCGACGGGGTGAGGAGCCCGCGCTCCTCGCTGAACGGCTGGGCCAGGATCCGGAAGGTGCGGATGGACTCGGCCTTGGAGACCAGGGTGTTCGCGGCGATGACGGCCCGCCGCACCTCCGTCTCCAGCTGCGCGTCCCGCACCAGTTCGGCGGGCGACACCGGCGGCGCGCCGCGCATGCCCAGCCAGTGGTGGACGGCGTCGGGGTCCAGGGTGATCAGCGCGGCGACGTAGGGCCGGTCGTCGCCGACGACGAGGCACTGCGCGACCAGCGGATGGCTGCGCACCCGGTCCTCCAGGGCCTGCGGCTGGACGGTCTTGCCGCCCGACGTGATCAGCACCTCCTTCTTGCGGCCGGTGATCGTCAGATAGCCGTCGGCGTCCAGCGCGCCGAGGTCGCCGGTCGCGAGCCAGCCGTCGCGCAGGACGGCGTCGGTGGCCTTGGAGTCGTTCAGGTACCCCTGGAAGACGTGCGGGCCGCTCAGCCAGACCTCCCCGTCGTCCGCGATGTGCACGGACGTGCCCGGGACCGGCCGGCCGACGGTGCCGAACCGGGTCTGCGACACCGGGTTCGCCGTCGCCGCGGCGGTCGTCTCCGTCAGCCCGTACCCCTCGAACACGTGGATGCCGGCGCCCGCGAAGAACAGGCCGAGCCGGCGGTCCATCGCCGAGCCGCCGGACATGGCGTGCCGCACCAGGCCGCCCAGCGAGGCGCGGATCCGGGAGTAGACCAGCTTGTCGAACAGCTGGTGCTGCACCCGCAGCCCGGCCGCCGGCCCCGGGCCGTGCCCGGCGTCCCGCGCCTCGACGGCCTCCGCGTACCGGACGGCGACGTCGACCGCGCGCTCGAAGACGGCGGCCTTGCCCTCGGTCTCGGCGCGGCGGCGGGCCGTCTGGAAGATCTTCTCGAAGACGTGCGGGACGGCGAGGACGAACGTCGGCCGGAACGAGGCGAGGTCCGGGAGCAGCGCGGATGCGGTCAGGTCGGGGGTGTGGCCGAGCCTGAACCCGCCGCGCAGGGTGGCGACCTGCACCATCCGGCCGAAGACGTGCGCGAGCGGCAGGAACAGGAGGGTGGCGGCGTCGTCGGGGCGGGAGCGGAAGACGGTCTCCCAGCCGCCGAGCAGGGCGTCCGCCTCGAACATCAGGTTGCCGTGGCTGATCAGGCAGCCCTTGGGGCGGCCCGTGGTGCCGGAGGTGTAGATGACGGTGGCGACCGCGTCGGGGGTGACGGCCCGGCGGTGGCGCAGGACGGCGTCGTCGTCGACCTCGACGCCGTCCGCGTAGAGCGTCTGCAGCGCGCCGGCGTCGAGCTGCCACAACGCGCGTAGCGCGGGCAGGCGGTCGATCACCGATCCGACGGTCATGGCGTGGTCCTCGTGCTCGACCAGGCAGCCGGTGACGCCGGCGTCGTGGAGCATCCACAGGACCTGGTCGGCGGAGGAGGTGGGGTAGACCGGGACGACCTGGGCGCCCAGGGACCACAGGGCGAAGTCGAACAGGGTCCACTCGTAGCGGGTGCGGCACATGACGGCGACGCGGTCGCCGAAGCGGACGCCGTGGGTGAGCAGGCCCTTCGCCAGGGCGAGGACCTCGTCGCGGAAGGCGGCGGCGGTGACGTCCTGCCAGCCGTCGTCGGTCCTGCGCGAGAGGGAGATGTGGTGGGGGGCGGTCTCGGCGCGGTCGAAGACCGAGTCGGCGAGGCCGCCGCGGTAGGGCTCCGCCGGGAGCGGGGGTGTGGTGCTGCCACGCATGGCGGGCCTCCCCGGTGTCGACGCTCCGTGCAGCGCCGGTGACGCTACCGCACGGTAACGGTGGCGGGGAGGTATCGCGTCGCACCCGTTGCGGGGGCCTTGGGCGGCGGCAGCGAGTTTCGCGACGGGGGGCCTTGGGCGGCGGCAGCGAGTTTCGCGGCTGCGCCGCGGATACCGGCCTCCGGCCGGTGGCCTCAAACGCCGGCCGGGCTGATTTTTTTCCGACTACTGCCCCCGGTGGAGGCGGTCCGCGCCCGCCAGGATCGCGGCGGTGAGGGCCGCCGCCGGGGCGCCACCGCGCTCACCGTGCATCAGCACGAAGTCGACCTCGCCGAGGTCGGGCAGTCCCGCCCGCGCGGGGAGCGGGGCCAGGCCCGCCGGGACGAGGCCGCGGGAGTGGGCCATGACGCCGAGGCCGGCGCGGGCGGCGGCGACGAGGCCGGAGAGGCTGGAGCTGGTGCAGGCGATGCGCCAGGGGAGGCCGGCGCGTTCGAGGACGTCGAGGGCGCGGGCGCGGGTGATGCCGGGCGGCGGGAAGGCGATGAGGGGGAGCGGCTGCTCGGCGGACGGCGGCCGCACGCGGAAGCCCGGCGCGCCGATCCAGACGAGGCGGTCGCGCCAGACGAGTTCGCCGTGGGTCTCGCGGGCCGCCCGCTTGGCGAGGACGAGGTCGAGCCGGCCCGCGGCGAGTTGCCGGTGGAGGGTGCCGGAGAGCTCGACGGTGAGCTCCAGGTCGACCGCGGGGTGGTCCCGCCGGAAGGACTCCAGGAGCTCGGGCAGGCGGGTGAGGACGAAGTCCTCGGAGACCCCGAACCGCAGCCGCCCCTGCAGCCGCGGCCCCGCGAAGAACGCCGCGGCCCGCTCGTGCGCGCCCAGGATGGTGCGGGCGAAGCCGAGCATGGCCTCGCCGTCCTCGGTCAGCTCGACCCGGTGGGTGTCCCGGGTGAACAGGGTCCGCCCGGCGGCCGCCTCCAGCCGCCGCACCTGCTGGCTGACCGTGGACTGCCGCAGCCCGAGCCGGTGCGCGGCCTGCGTGAAGCTGAGGGTCTGCGCGACGGCCTGGAACGTGCGGAGCTGGGTGGGGTCGTACATGGCGCCCAATCTAGCGCGGTCATCACGAAAGGTGATGGCAGTCAGAGCGGTGAGTGGGTTTCCCGATCGGACGGGTGCGGGGGAGGATGGCCGCATGAGAGCCCGCACGCCCCGCATGCCGTCCTGGCTGCCGATCGAACCGTACGTCCTGCTGCTGCTCGGGACGGTCGCGGTGGCGGCGCTGCTGCCCGCCAGGGGCACGGTCGCCGACGTCGCGTCGTGGGCGTCGACGGGCGCGGTGGCGCTGCTGTTCTTCCTCTACGGGGCGCGCCTGTCGACCCGCGAGGCCGTGGACGGGCTCAAGCACTGGCGGCTGCACCTGACCGTCCTGGCCTGCACGTTCGTCGTCTTCCCGCTGCTCGGCCTCGCCGCGCGCGGACTCGTGCCCTGGCTGCTGACCCCCGCCCTGTACGGCGGACTGCTCTTCCTGTGCCTGGTGCCGTCGACGATCCAGTCGTCGATCGCGTTCACGTCGATCGCCCGCGGGAACGTGCCCGCCGCGATCTGCGCGGGCTCGTTCTCCTCCCTCGCCGGCATCGTGGTCACGCCGGTGCTCGCCGCCCTGCTGATCGGCGGCGCGGCGGGCTTCTCGGCGGACTCGCTGCTGAAGATCGTGCTCCAGCTGCTCGCGCCGTTCGTCGCCGGGCAGCTGCTGCGGCGCTGGGTGGGCGGCTTCGTCACCCGGCACCGCAAGGTGCTCGGGCTCGTCGACCGCGGGTCCATCCTGCTCGTCGTCTACACCGCGTTCAGCCTGGGCATGGTGGAGGGCGTCTGGAGCCAGGTGACGCCGCTGCGGCTGCTCGCGCTGCTCGGCGTCGAGGCGGTGCTGCTCGCGCTGATGCTATCCCTGACCTGGTACGGGGCGAAGCGGCTCGGGTTCCCGCGCGGGGACCGGGTGGCGATCCAGTTCGCCGGGTCGAAGAAGTCGCTGGCGGCCGGGCTGCCGATGGCGACCGTCCTGTTCGGCGCGCACGCCTCGCTCGCCGTGCTGCCGCTGATGCTGTTCCACCAGATGCAGCTCATGGTGTGCTCGGTCCTCGCCGCCCGCCGCGCCCGCGACCCCGAGGCGGTCGCGGAACGCGGGGCCGAGGACCTCACTTCTCCGCCGGCCCGAACTGCACCCGCAGGAACCGCGGCCGGTACAGGTCCACGTTCCGGCTGAGCGCGGCCGTCGCCTCCGCCGGCTGCTTCGACAGCCAGTTGACGTCGTAGCTGATCACGACGCCCGGACCGCCGCCGAGCGCCTCCTGCACCTGCGGGTTGTACGCGGCGGCGTCCTCGGCCGGGCCCTCGTCCCGCGGCAGCGGCGGCCTGAGCTCCTTGCCGGGCCCGTACCAGGGCCCCTGCGGCGCGCAGGCCCAGTACGAGGTGACGTCGGTGAGCCCCTTCGGGCCCGCCGCCATGGTGATCAGCACCCAGGTGTCGCCCTGCCGCACCACCGAGAACGCGCTGGAGACGCCCCGGTTGCGGCCGTCGCCGAGGACGGGCACGGCCTTGCCGCCCCAGTCCTCGCCGTCCCAGTACCGCCACGCCCGCAGGTCGCCGAGCCGCCCCTCCGGCACCCGTGCCACGTGCAGCTTCGCCGTCGGCCGGTCGGGGATGGCGCCGTCGTTGCCGCCGAAGACGTACGTGTAGCCGTCGTGCGACACCGCCGTCGTGCCGTACTGGACCCGCTCGCGGGGGTCGGCGACGCGGCTGAGGTCGCTGATCCTGTTGAAGCCCTCCAGGGCGAGGTCGGGCAGCCGGAGCGTGGCGACCTCGGTGGCGACCGGCACGCCGTAGATCCACGGCCCGTCGCTCTTCGCCCGCGTCCACAGCAGCACGCGGACGACCTGCTCGGCCGAGCCCGGTGCACGGGCCTCGACGCGGGCGGCGACCGGCCAGCGCCACTGGTCGGGGGCCGGGTCGGGGAAGAGCGGGGCGGGCAGGGTCCGCTCCAGGCGGCCGTCGGCGGCGGCGAGCACCGCGGAGTTGCGCAGCAGCGGGGTCTCGGCGGACCGCCAGTGGTGCCGCTGGCCGAGCAGGTTCGGCGGCAGGCCGACGGGGCCGAGGAAGGTGTCGGAGAACAGCCACAGGACCCGCCCGTCGGGCAGCCGCACCGAGTGGGTGCCGTCCCCGCCCGTCCAGTCGTCGGTCAGCAGCCCGTCGTTGCCGTAGCGGGCGAACTCGTCCGTCACCCGCTGCTCGGGCTCCCACGACTCGATCTGCCGCCCCGCGCACGCCGCCGCCTCCGGCGCGTCGTCCTCCTGCCACGGCGCCTCGTCCTCCGGCCACGCCACGAGCAGCGCGGCCGCACAGACCAGCGCGAGCAGCACGGCGAGCAGGGGGCGGGGTATGCGCACGGAGAGGTCGGCAGACACGGGGCGGAGGTTACCAATGGGTTGTGTCGGGTTCGTGTGACGGGGGCAGGCTTCGGGTGTCGGAGTCCGTGCTGACCAGCGGCGTGGTCGAGTGGCCCGGGGGCCGGGAGGAGGAGTGCGGTGACCGTCCGTGTCACGTTTCCGGACGCGCGGGTGCGCGTCGAGGGCGCCCAGGACCTCGACGTGACCCCGCGCGGCGCCCGGCCGCGCCGGCTGCCCGCCTGGACCCGCCCGCAGATCACGGACCCGTTCTTCGAACTCGCCGTGCAGGCGCCGGCCGGCGTGCGGCTCGCCCTCCGCACGGAGGCCACCGCGCTCGCCCTGCGGGTCCGCACCACGCGGGTCGACGAGCCGGGCCGCGGACCGCTGCCCGCCGCGTTCGACCTGGTGGTCGACGGCCGCCTGCACACCCGGACCCCCGTCACCGGCGGCGACCTCATGCGCCGCACCGGCCGGGACGGCGTCGAGCCGGTGCCGGGCGAGGCGGGCACCTACCGCTTCGGCGGGCTGCCGGCGGGGGAGAAGGAGCTACGGCTCTGGCTGCCGCAGTCGGCCGTCTGCGATCTCGTGGAGCTGAGCGCGGACGCCCCGGTCGCACCGCCCCTGGAGTCCGACCGGCCGCGCTGGGTGCACTACGGCTCCTCCGTCAGCCAGTGCGTCGAGGCCGCCGGCCCCACCGGCACCTGGCCCGCCGTCGCCGCCACCGCCGCCGGCCTCGACCTCACCTGCCTCGGCTTCTCCGGCAACGCCATGCTCGACCCCTGCGTCGCCCGCACGATCCGCGACCTCCCGGCCGACCTGATCACCCTGAAGATCGGCATCAACGTCGTCGACGGGGCGACGATGCGGCTGCGCACCTTCCTGCCCGCCGTGCACGGTTTCCTCGACACCGTCCGCGAGGGCCACCTGGACACCCCGCTTGTGGTGCTCTCCCCGATCGCCTGCCCCGCCCTCGAGGACACCCCGGGACCCGGCGCCGTCGACCCCGCCACCGGCCGGGTCCGGGCGACCGGCGATCCCGGCGAGGTCCCCCTCGGGGCGCTGACCCTCGGCGTCGTGCGCGAGGAGCTGGCCCGGCTCGTCGCGGCCCGGGCCGGGTCGGACCCGGCGCTGACGTACCTCGACGGGCGCGAGCTGCTCGGCCCGGACGACACCGCCGGCCTGCCCGACGGGCTGCACCCGGACGGGGACGCGTACCGCCGGATGGGGGAGCGGTTCGCCGCGCTGCTCGGCGCGGGAAGGATGGGGGCGCGTGGGATGTCGCCCTCGCAGGGCGGCGTCTGACGGTTCGTCAGGAACTTTCCGCGCTCGCCGACGTCACCCGCGTACCCGCTGGTCACCGTCGCCCCGCACCCCCTCCGCGTCCCGCTCCCGGGTGCTCGCCCGCCCGCCGTTCCCCGGGTCCCGGGTATATCCGCCGCCCGCCGGGGCAGCCGGATCACGTGCGCTCGGGGCCGCCGGCCGGTGGCCGCCCGGAGGGGGCGCGGAACGGAACGGCTGAACCAGGGAGTGGTGACGTGAAGGTCCGGCAGTGGGCGCTGCGACCCGACCAGGGGCTCACCGCGAACACCGTCGGCGGCCGGTACCGGATCGACCGGCTGATCGGGCAGGGCGGCGACGCGGACGTGCACGAGGGCTTCGACCTCCGCCAGCGGAGGCCCGTCGCCGTCAAGATCTTCCGGCCCGGCGGCGACCGCGTCACCGACCGCGAGACCGAGCGCCGCTTCACCGACGAGGCCGAGCTGCTCGCCCGCGTCCGGCACCCCGGTCTCGTCGCCGTCCACGACTCAGGGCGGCAGGACGAGGGCAAGCCCTACCTCGTGATGGAGCTCGTCAAGGGCTCCACCCTCCGCCGCCGCATCCTCCAACGCCCGCTGACACCCGACGAGGTCCGCCCCCTCGGGGCCGCGCTCGCCTCCGCGCTCGCGCACGTCCACGCCTCCGGTGTCGTCCACCGCGACGTCAAGCCCGCCAACATCCTCCTCGACGAGGACGGCCGCCCCCATCTGGCCGACTTCGGCATCTCCCGCACCGTCGACCGCCGTACGGGGCTGGCCGGCACCGCCACCGGGCCGCTCATCGGCACGGCGGCGTACCTCGCCCCCGAGCAGGTCCGCGGGCAGCCCGCCGGGCCCGCGGCCGACGTCTACGCGCTCGGGCTGGTCCTCCTCGAATGCCTCAAGGGGGAGCTGGAGTACCACGGGGCGCCCCTGGAGGCCGCGATCGCCCGGATGCACCGGCCGCCGGCCTTCCCCGCGGGGGTGCCCTCCGATCTCGTCCGGCTGCTCCGCGCCATGACCGCGCTGGAGGCCGACGACCGCCCCTCGGCGCAGGCGTGCGCCCAGGCGCTCTCCGCGGTGCCGGCGGCCGCCACCCCGGCCCCCGCCACCCCCGCCGCCTCCGCGCCTCGGCCCGCCGCCCCTCCCGCCCCGGCGCCGGGGCCCCGCCACCGCCGGGCCCGCGTTCCCGCCAGCGCGGGCGCGGTCCTCGTCGCCCTGCTCGGCGTGGCCTCCCTGACGGGGTCGGTCGGCACGATCACCGCGGGCGACGCGCCGGACCCGGTGGTCTCCCCCGGCGGCGCCCTCTCCGAACTGGCCGAGGTCCCGGCGCCGGCCCCGAAGCCGTCGCCCGGAGTCCCGGCGGAGGGCTGAGCCCCCTGCAGGCGCGGTCAGGGGGCCGGGGGGACGCGGGTGCGGGCCGCGCGGGCGAGGGCGTGGGCCGCGGGGGAGACGGGGCCCTCCGCGCGCCAGGCGAGCGCGAGCCGGCCGTGGAGCACGGGCTCGACCAGCACGCACGTGTGCAGCGTGTCCGCATGCCACCGCGCGAGGGACTCCGGCACGACCGCCACCCCCAACCCCTCCACCGCCAACCGCGCCAGCGTCCCGGGGTCCCCCGCCTCGAACGCGACCCGCACGTCGAGCCCCGCCGCGGCGACCGCCCGCTCGAGCACGGTCCGCAGCCCCGTCCCGTGCGGCAGGCACATCAGCGGATGCCCGACGAGCCCGGCCAGCGGCACCGTGCCGCCGACGGCCAGCGGATGCCCGTGCCGCACCGCCGCGACCAACCGCTCCCGCGAGACCACCCGCCACGCGACCCCCCGTGGCGGCTCCGCCTCGTCCGGCACCGACACCACCGCCAGGTCCAGCCGCCCCGCCCGCACCGCTTCCACGAGCCGGTCCGAGGTGTCCTCGACGAGCCCGATCTCGACGGCCGGATGCGCCTTGTGGAACGCGGCGAGCAGCCCGGTCAGGTCGACGGTCGGCCCCAGCGAGGTGATGGTCCCGATCCGCACCTGCCCCCGCACGAGGCCCGTCAGCTCCTCGACCGCCGCACGCGCCCCCTGGACCGCCGCCAGCGCGGCCCGCGCGTACGGCAGGACCGCCGCGCCCGCCTCCGTCGGCACGACCGTCCGCCCGCCCCGGTCGAGCAGCTCCTCACCGAGCTCGCGCTCCAGCTTCCGGATCTGCGCGCTGATCCCCGGCTGGGCGACGTGCAGCCGCTCGGCGGCTCGGGTGAAGCCGCCCTCCTCGGCGACGGCGACGAGGTATTCCAGCTGCCGGAGCTCCATAACCACTGATGCTAGCCGGGAGCAGATCCAGCTCCTGGACTTATGGCGCGGGCCCGCGGAGCCTGGAGTCATGACGACACAGCAGAGCAACCCCGCCGACGTGGCCGCCGCCTACTTCACCGCCTGGCAGGCGAAGGACATCGACGCCTACCGCGCCCTGCTCGCCGGCGACGTCACCTTCGTCGGCCCGCTCGGCACGGCCGACGGGGCCGAGGAGGCGGTCAAGGGCTTCACCGGGCTCGCGGGCATCACGACGAAGGTCGACGTGAAGAAGGTCTTCGCCGACGGCGCCGACGTCCTGACCTGGTTCGTGCTGCACACGACCGTCGCCGACCCGGTGCCGGTCGCCAACTGGACGCGGGTGGTCGACGGGCGGATCACCCGTATCCGGGTCGCGTTCGACGCGAGCGGCTTCCGCCGCTGAGCCGGCACGGACGCGGGCCCCGGATCACGCCCCGAGGTCGATCCGGTGCTCGCCCGCGTAGACGTTCATCGACGTGCCGCGCAGGAAGCCGACCAGGGTGAGGCCGGTCTCCGCGGCGAGGTCGACGGCGAGGGAGGAGGGGGCGGAGACGGCGGCCAGGACGGGGATGCCGGCCATCACCGCCTTCTGCGCGAGCTCGAACGACGCGCGGCCGGAGACCATCAGGACGCAGCGGGCGAGCGGCAGCCGGCCGTCCTGCAGCGCCCGGCCGACGATCTTGTCGACGGCGTTGTGGCGGCCGACGTCCTCGCGGACGTCGAGGAGTTCGCCGTCCGCGTCGAAGAGGGCGGCGGCGTGGAGGCCGCCCGTCCGGTCGAACACGCGCTGGTGTGCGCGCAGGCGGTCGGGGAGGAGCGAGAGCCGGGCGGGGGTCAGGCGCAGCGGGGGGTCGTCGTGGAGCGGGAAGCGGGTGGTGGTGCGGACCGCGTCCAGGCTGGCCTTGCCGCAGAGGCCGCAGGACGAGGTGGTGTAGACGTTCCGTTCCAGGGTGAGGTCGGGGACGGGGACGTGGTCCGCGAGGCGGACGTCGACGACGTTGTAGGTGTTGACGCCGTCCTCCGTCGCGCCCGCGCAGTAGGTGATCGACCGGAGGTCGTCCTGCGCGGCGAGGACGCCTTCACTGGCGAGGAAGCCGGCGGCGAGGGCGAAGTCGTCGCCCGGGGTGCGCATGGTGATGGCGAGGGGCCTGCCGTTCAGGCGGATCTCCAGGGGCTCCTCGGCGACGAGGGTGTCCGGACGGGTGCTGACCGCGCCGTCCCGTATCCGTACGACGCGCCGCCGTTCCGTCACCCGACCCATGTCACGCACCTCTCCGCCACGACCCCGACCCGTCCCATCCTCCCCCTACCTCGGAGGCGGGGCTCCACACCCGTACCTGGGCCCCGCCCCGCCACGGAAACCCGCACGCAAGTGCGTCCCCCGGTCGGGAACCGACAACAGCCGCGCCCAAATATTGGCATGGGTCGCGCCCCGTTACCCGCCGGTCGCTGACGAGACTGGGAGATCCATCCCGTCCACACCTCACAAGGGGGGCTCGGTATGACCGGCTCACGCATCGCCGCACTCGGCCACTACCAGCCCGCCAAGGTGATCACGAACGAGGACCTGGCGAAGCTGGTCGACACGACCGACGAATGGATCCGCACCCGCGTCGGCATCCGGACGCGGCACGTCGCCGGGCCGGACGAGCCGGTGGACGAGCTCGCCGCGCACGCCGCGGCGAAGGCGTTGGCGAACGCGGGGCTGACGGCCGCGGACGTGGACCTGGTGATCGTGGCGACGTCGACGGCCATCGACCGCTCGCCGAACACGGCCGCCCGGGTCGCGGCCCGGCTGGGGATGCCGTCGCCGGCGGTGATGGACCTCAACGTGGTGTGCGCGGGCTTCACGCACGCGCTGGCGACGGCGGACCACGCGATCCGGGCGGGTTCGTCGGCGCGCGCGCTGGTGATCGGCGCGGACAAGATGGCGGGGATCACGGACTGGACGGACCGCACGACGTGCGTGCTGACCGGGGACGGCGCGGGCGCGGCGGTCGTGGAGGCGTGCGGCGAGGCGGGGATCGGGCCGGTCCTGTGGGGGTCGGTGCCGGAGATGGGGAACTGCGTGCGGATCGAGGGCACCCCGCCGGTGTTCGCGCAGGAGGGGCAGTCGGTCTACCGCTGGGCGACGACGCAGCTGCCGCCGATCGCGCGCAAGGTGTGCGAGCGGGCCGGGGTTACGCCGGAGGAGCTCGCGGGGGTCGTGCTGCACCAGGCGAACCTGCGGATCATCGAACCGGTGGCGAAGAGGATCGGCGCGGTGAACGCGGTGGTGGCGCGCGACGTCGTCGACTCGGGCAACACCTCCGCCGCGTCGATCCCCCTCGCCCTCTCCAAGCTGGTCGAACGCGGCGAGATCCCGACCGGCGCGCCCGTCCTCCTCTTCGGCTTCGGCGGCAACCTCTCCTACGCGGGCCAGGTCGTGGCCTGCCCGTAGGGCGCGCGCCGCGCGCGGGAGCCGTGCGCCCGCGCACGCTCGAAGCCGCTCTCGCGCCCCCGTCTTTGTCCTGTCTGTGGGAAAAGTTGGAGGCGATTCCCACGCAACTTCTTCCCAGCGCCGACAACCGCTGCTACGTTCCCCTGCGAAAGCTCAGGAACTGCCGATGACGGCGGGAGGGGACGCGTGAGGCGCATGACGGCTCGACCCGCGAACGCGCACCAGGCGCGTCTTCTCCGCCTGCTGCGCGACGGCGGTCCCAACTCCCGGGCGCAGCTGGGCGACCAGGTCGACCTGTCGCGGTCGAAGCTGGCCGTGGAGGTGGACCGGCTGCTGGAGACCGGCCTGGTCGTTGCCGACGGGCTGGCCGCCTCGCGCGGCGGACGGCGGTCGCACAACATCCGCCTCGCGCCCAGCCTGCGGTTCCTCGGCGTCGACATCGGCGCCACGTCGATCGACGTCGCCGTCACCAACGCGGAGCTGGAGGTCCTCGGCCACCTGAACCACCCGATGGACGTCCGCGAGGGCCCGGTCGCGGTCTTCGAGCAGGTCCTCGCGATGGCGGCGAAGCTGAAGGCCACCGGGATCGCCGAGGGCGGGTTCGACGGGGCCGGCATCGGCGTCCCCGGACCGGTCCGCTTCCCCGAGGGCGTGCCCGTGGCCCCGCCGATCATGCCGGGCTGGGACGGCTTCCCCGTCCGCGAGGCGCTCAGCCAGGACCTCGGCTGCCCGGTGATGGTCGACAACGACGTGAACCTGATGGCGCTCGGCGAGATGCACGCCGGTGTCGCCCGCTCGGTGAACGACTTCCTGTGCGTGAAGATCGGCACCGGCATCGGCTGCGGCATCGTGGTCGACGGCCACGTCCACCGGGGCGCGACCGGCAGTGCCGGCGACATCGGGCACATCCAGGTCGACCCCGACGGCCGGCTCTGCAACTGCGGCAACAAGGGCTGCCTGGAGGCCCACTTCAGCGGCGCCGCGCTCGCGCGGGACGCCGAGGCGGCGGTCGCCGCCGGGCTCTCCGACGAGCTGGCGCAGCGCAAGGAGCGCGGCGGCCTGCTCACCTCCGCCGACGTGGCCGTGGCCGCCGCGGCGGGCGACCCCACCTCGATCGAGCTGATCCGGGCCGGCGGCAACAGCGTCGGCCAGGTGATCGCCGGTCTGGTCTCCTTCTTCAACCCCGGCCTGGTGGTGATCGGCGGCGGGGTGACCGGCCTCGGCCACACCCTGCTCGCCGCGATCCGCACCCAGGTCTACCGCCAGTCCCTGCCCCTGGCGACGGGCAACCTGCCCATCGTGCTCGGGGAGTTGGGGCAGGTCGCCGGTGTGACGGGCGCGGCCCGGCTCATCAGCGACCACCTGTTCTCGCCGGCCTGAACCGGCCGGTGGCACCACCGCACCACGCCTGAACCGCACCGCGCACCACTTGCACCACGGCACGAACCGCGTGGCACCCGCGCCACGTGACACCCGCACCGCGCACCACCTGCACGCCGCACCATCCGCACCCCGCACCACGGCACCCCGCACCGCCCGTACCGAGCCGCAGTCGTCCGAGCCGCACCGTCGCCTGAACCGCGCCACCCGCCGAGCCGCACCCGACCGCACGTCCCGCTCCGTCCGCCCCGAACGAGCCGCACCGCTCCCGCGAGCCGACCCGTAACCCGTCCTCACCCAGCGCCACTTCGACGGCACCGCCAGCCCTTCGCGCGGTGGCCCGCCCCCCCCACTCGCGCCGCGGTCCCGCGCACGGGCCGCGCCGAGCTCCGTCCTGCCCGGAACCGACCGCACGCCCCCGTTCCGTCCGCCCCGCCCGAGCCGTACCGAGGGAACCGCCATGGCACCAGCGCCCGACGACACACCTCTGCTCACGATGACCGGCATCACCAAGTCCTTCCCCGGCGTCCGCGCCCTCGACGGCGTCGACCTCGAGGTCAGGCCGGGGGAGACGCACTGCCTGCTCGGCCAGAACGGGGCCGGCAAGTCCACCCTGATCAAGGTCCTCGCCGGGGCGCACCAGCCCGACGACGGGACGATCACCTGGCGGGGCGAGACCGTGCAGCTCAAGTCCCCCATCGCGGCGATGCGGCTCGGGATCGCGACCATCTACCAGGAACTCGACCTGGTCGAGGGGCTGACCGTCGCCGACAACATCTTCCTCGGCCACGAGCCGACCGCCGCCGGGTTCGTGGTCAAGGGCCGCGAGGGCAGGGAGCAGGCGCGGCTGCTGCTCAAGCGGCTCGGGCACCCGGAGATCGACCCCGGCCGGCTCGTCGGCGACCTCTCCGCCGCGCACCAGCAGATCGTGTCGATGGCCCGCGCGCTCTCCCACGACGTCCGGCTGATCGTGATGGACGAGCCGTCCGCGGCCCTCGACCCGGACGAGGTCGACAACCTGTTCCGGATCGTCGACGACGTCACCGCCGACGGGGTCGCCGTGGTCTACATCTCCCACCGCCTGGAGGAGATCCGCCGCATCGGCGACCGGGTCACCATCCTCAAGGACGGCCGGGCCGTCGCCGTCGGACTCCCCGCAGAGTCGACGCCGACGAAGGAGATCGTCGCGATGATGACGGGGCGGAACGTCGAGTACGTCTTCCCCGAGCGGCCCGCAGCCCGGGAGCGCGCCGAGGAGCCCGTCCTGCGGACCCAAGGCCTGTCCCGCGAGGGCGAGTTCGAGCCGCTGGACCTGGAGATCCGCCCCGGCGAGATCGTCGGACTCGCGGGTCTGGTCGGCTCCGGGCGCTCGGAGATCCTGGAGACCATCTACGGCGCGCGCAAGCCCAGTTCCGGCCAGGTCTACGTGGGCGGCCGCGCCCTGCGCGCCGGAAGCGTGCGCTCGGCCGTCGACGCCGGGCTCGGGCTCGCGCCCGAGGAGCGCAAGGCGCAGGGCCTGCTGATGCTGGAGTCCGTCACCCGCAACGTCTCCGTCTCCACCCTCGGCCGCTTCTCCCGCGGCGGCTGGCTCGACCGGTCCGGCGAGCGCAGGGCCGCCCACACGGCCATCCGCGAGCTGTCCCTGCGGCCCGACAACCCCGACGCCCCCGTCCGCACCCTGTCCGGCGGCAACCAGCAGAAGGCCGTCCTCGCCCGCTGGCTGCTGCGCGGCTGCCGGGTGCTGCTCCTCGACGAGCCCACCCGCGGCGTCGACGTCGGCGCCCGCGCCGAGCTCTACGCCGTGGTGCGGCGGCTCGCCGACGAGGGGCTCGCGGTGCTCCTCGTCTCCAGCGAGGTGCCGGAGGTCCTCGGCCTCGCCGACCGGGTGCTCGTCCTGCGCGAGGGCCGGGTCGTCCACGAGGCGCCCGCCCACGAGCTGGACGAACACCGCGTACTCGACCTCGTACTGGAAGGAAGCCCGACGTCATGACGCAGCCCACGCAGCCCGCGCCGGCCGCCGCCGACCGGCTCACCAAGGAGCCGCGCGACACCGACGGCGCCCCGGCCCCCAAGGCCCCGCCGGAGCGCAAGGGCCCCGCGCTCGGCCTGCGCCTCGACGCCCGCAACCTCTCGCTGCTCGGCGTCCTCGCCGCCCTCGCCCTGATCGGCGGCATCACCCAGCCCGACCAGTTCCTCGACAGCTCCACCCTGCGCCTCATCCTCGTCCAGGCGTCCGTCATCGGCGTGGTCACCGTCGGGATGACCCTCGTCATCACCAGCGGCGGCATCGACCTGTCCGTCGGCGCGATCGTCGCGCTCGCCTCCGTGTGGGCGACGACGGTCGCCACCCAGGAGTACGGCTTCGCGGGCATGTTCCTCACCGCGATCCTCGTCGGCCTCGGCTGCGGACTCGTCAACGGCGTGCTCATCGCCTACGGCGGGATGGTCCCCTTCATCGCGACCCTCGCGATGCTGGCCTCCGCCCGCGGCCTCGCCCTGATGATCACCGGCGGCACCACCCAGATGGTCACCGTCGAGTCCGTCCTCGACCTCGGCCGGCGCGAGAGCTACATCCTCGGCATCCCGCCGCTCGTGATCATCTTCGCCGCGGTCACCCTCGTCGGCTGGCTGCTCCTGAACCGCACCACCTTCGGCCGCCGCACCATCGCCGTCGGCGGCAACGCGGAGGCCGCCCGGCTCGCGGGGATCGACGTCCGCCGCCAGCGCCTCTACCTCTACCTCCTGTCCGGCCTCTGCTGCGGCATCGCCGCCTTCATGCTCGCCGTCCACGCCGGAGCGGGCCAGAACACCAACGGCAACCTGTACGAACTCGACGCCATCGCCGCCGCCATCATCGGCGGGACGCTCCTCAGCGGCGGTCGCGGCACCATCGTCGGCTCGGTCCTCGGTGTGCTGATCTTCACCACCATCACCATCATCTTCGCCCTCAACAACCTCCAGAGCGACGTCCAGCAGATCGCCAAGGGCGCGATCATCGTGGCCGCCGTCCTGGTCCAGCGCCGCACCTCCTCCACCAGTTCGCAGTGAAGCAGTGAAGGGACCCACTGAGATGCCAGAGATCACGAGCCGCCGGGGACTCCTGTTCGGCACCGCCGCCGTCGGCGCGGGCGCCCTGCTCGCCGGGTGCACCTCCAACGAGCCGAAGGACTCCGGGAACGGGGACAAGGCCCCCGAGAACCAGCCGGTCGCCGCCGACGACAAGCCCGGCAAGGCGGTCACCATCGGCTTCGCCGGCCCGCAGGCCGACCACGGCTGGCTCAACGCGATCAACGTCAACGCCCGGCAGCGCGCGGAGAAGTACTCCGAGGTCACCCTCGACATCACCGAGGGCTCCAACGACACCCAGGCGCAGATCGGCCAGATCGAGACCCTCATCAACAAGAAGGTCGACGTCCTGATCATCCTGCCCGCCGACGGCAAGGCGCTGACCCAGATCGGCCTCAAGGCCACCCAGGCCGGCATCCCCGTCATCAACCTCGACCGCGTCTTCGACTCCCCTCAGGCCTACCGCTGCTGGATCGGCGGCGACAACTACGGCATGGGCCTCAACGCCGGGCTCTACATCGGCGAGAAGCTCAAGGACAAGAAGGGCGCCAAGGTCGTCGAGCTGGCCGGCATCGACAGCCTGGAGCTGACCCGCCAGCGCACCCAGGGCTTCGACGACGCCCTGAAGAACTTCCCCAACATCACCAAGGTGGCCCGCCAGGCCGCGGAGTTCACCGTCGAGTCCGGCCAGGCCAAGATGGCCCAGCTGCTCCAGGCGCAGAAGAGCTTCGACGCGCTGTGGAACCACGACGACGACCAGGGCGTCGGCGCGCTGCGGGCCATCGAGCAGGCGGGCCGCGACGACTTCCTCATGGTCGGCGGCGCCGGCGCGAAGTCCGCCTTCGACCTCATCAAGGCCGACAGCGGCGTGCTCAAGGCCACCGTCCTCTACCCGCCGACCATGGCCGCCTCCGCCATCGACCTCGCCCGGGCCCTCGGCCAGAGCAAGGGCGTCGGCGGCATGGCCGAGTTCGAGATCCCCTCCAGCATCACGCTGTTCTCGGCGGTCGTGGACAAGACCAACGTCGACGAGTACATGCCGACCGGCTTCAAGTAGGCCGGCGGCGCTCGCCGCACGGGTCCGGTATCCAGGAGGAGGAAGTACGCCGTATGTCAGAAGTGACCACCGGGAAACAGCAGTTGGGCGTCGGAATGGTCGGGTACGCCTTCATGGGCGCCGCCCACTCCCAGGGCTGGCGTACCGCCGGGCGCGTCTTCGACCTGCCGCTCGAACCGAGACTGGCCGCGGTGTGCGGACGGGACGCCACGGCCGTCCGGTCCGCCGCCGACCGGCTCGGCTGGGCGGCGGCCGAGACCGACTGGCGGGCCCTGATCGCCCGCGACGACGTGCAGCTCGTCGACATCTGCACCCCCGGCGACTCCCACGCCGAGATCGCGATCGCGGCCCTGGACGCCGGCAAGCACGTGCTCTGCGAGAAGCCGCTCGCCAACACCGTGGAGGAGGCCGAGGCCATGGTCGAGGCCGCCGAGCGGGCGGCGGCGCGCGGCCAGATCGCGATGGTCGGGTTCAACTACCGCAGGGTGCCGGCCCTCGCCTACGCCCGCACCCTGGTCGAGGCCGGGCGGCTCGGCGCCCTGCGGCACGTCCGCGTCACCTACCTCCAGGACTGGCTGGTCGACCCGGCCTTCCCGCTCACCTGGCGGCTGGAGAAGGACAAGGCGGGCTCCGGTGCGCTCGGCGACCTCGGCGCGCACATCGTCGACCTGGCCCAGTACCTCACCGGTGAGCACCTGACCGGGGTCGCCGCGCTCACCGAGACGTTCGTCCGGGAGCGGCCGCTGCTCAGCGGCAGCTCCGCGGGGCTCGCGGGGGAGGGGGGCAGCGGGACGGGGCCGGTCACGGTCGACGACGCCGCCCTGTTCACCGGCCGCCTCGCCTCGGGCGCGCTGGCCTCCTTCGAGGCCACCCGCTTCGCCACCGGCCGCAAGAACGCGCTGCGGCTCGAACTCAACGGCGAGAGGGGCTCGTTGGCCTTCGACCTCGAACGCCTCAACGAGCTCGCCTTCCACGACCACACGACCGACCCGGCGGAGGCGGGTTTCCGGCGCATCCTCGTCACCGAACCCCAGCACCCCTACCTGGCGGCCTGGTGGCCGCCGGGCCACGGGCTCGGCTACGAGCACACCTTCGTCCACCAGGCCCGCGACCTGGTCGAGGCCGTCGCCGCCGGCAAGGCGCTCGCCCCGACCTTCGCCGACGGCCTCCAGGTGCAGCGGGTGCTCGCCGCCGTCGAGGAGAGCGCCCAGAAGAACAGCGTCTACACCCCCGTCCCGCCGCTCTAGGAGGCCGCCCGCCATGGCACGCCGCTTCACCCTCTTCACCGGCCAGTGGGCCGACCTCCCCCTGGAGGAGGTCTGCCGGCTCGCCCGCGACTTCGGCTACGACGGCCTCGAACTCGCCTGCTGGGGAGACCACTTCGAGGTCGACAAGGCGCTGGCCGACCCCGCCTACCTCGACTCCCGGCACCAGCTTCTCGACAAGTACGGCCTGAAGTGCTGGGCGATCTCCAACCACCTGGTCGGCCAGGCCGTCTGCGACGCGATCATCGACGAGCGCCACCAGGCGATCCTGCCGTCCCGCATCTGGGGCGACGGGGACGCCGAGGGCGTACGGCAGCGGGCCGCGGCCGAGATCGCCGACACCGCGCGGGCCGCCGCGGCCTTCGGCGTCGACACCGTCATCGGCTTCACGGGCTCCGCGATCTGGCACCTGGTCGCGATGTTCCCGCCGGTCGTCCCCGGCATGATCGACCGCGGCTACCAGGACTTCGCCGACCGGTGGAACCCGATCCTCGACGTCTTCGACGCGGAGGGCGTGCGCTTCGCCCACGAGGTGCACCCCTCCGAGATCGCCTACGACTACTGGACCACCCAGCGCGCCCTGGAGGCCGTCGACCACCGGCCGGCCTTCGGGCTCAACTTCGACCCCAGCCACTTCGTCTGGCAGGACCTCGACCCGGTCGGCTTCCTCTGGGACTTCCGCGACCGGATCTACCACGTCGACTGCAAGGAGGCCCGCAAGCGGCTCGACGGCCGCACCGGCCGGCTCGGCTCCCACCTGCCCTGGGGCGACCCGCGGCGCGGCTGGGACTTCGTCTCCGCGGGCCACGGCGACGTGCCCTGGGAGGACGTCTTCCGGATGCTCGGCGCGATCGACTACACCGGGCCGATCTCGGTGGAGTGGGAGGACGCCGGCATGGACCGCCTGCAGGGCGCGCCCGAGGCGCTCGCCAGGCTGAAGGCGTTCGACTTCGAGCGGCCCACGACGTCGTTCGACGCGGCGTTCGGGGGCGGCGAGTAGCGGACCCCCCGGGAGGAGCAGGGGCCTGGAGCAGCCCGGCGGGAAACCGCCGCCGGGCCGCTCCGCCGTGCCCGGAACCGGCTTTGTCCTGGGCCGGGAAAAAGTTGAACCCGATCCCTGCGCAAGGGCTTTCCGGTTCGGATCAACAGGTCTAACGTCCCAGAGGCGCACACCTGTACCCCACTGATCGGTCCCCGCGCAGCATCCGCCCGTCACGTTCCGTCACGACGTGTCACGGTGCACCGCACCCGTTCCACCCGTTCGATCCCGCCCCGCCCGTACCACCGGCCCCACCCCGGAGGAGTTTCGTGCACAGCAGGAAGAGAACCCGTACCACCCGAGCCCGGGCCGTCGCCCTCCTCACCGGGCTCGCGCTCGTCCTCGCCACCCCGGCCGTGTCCGCCCACCCCGGCCACCCGGGCCACGACCCGGAGGCGCCCGCCGCCGCCGAGGACTTCCAGCAGGTCACCCTCGCCAAGGGCGAGGTGGAGGTCGGCGAGCCGATGTCGCTCGCCGTGCTCCCCGACCGCAAGGTCCTGCACACCTCCCGCGACGGCGAGCTCCGCCTGACCGACGAGAACGGCACCACCACCGTCGCCGGCAAGATCCCCGTCTACTCGCACGACGAGGAAGGCCTCCAGGGCGTCGGCGTCGACCCGGACTTCGCCACCAACCGGGCGATCTACCTGTACTACGCCCCGCCGCTCGACACCCCCTCCGGGGACGCGCCCAACGACGGACCCGCCGGCACCTTCGAGCCGTTCGACGGCGTCAACCGGCTCTCCCGGTTCACCCTGAAGGCCGACGGGACGCTCGACAACGCCAGCGAGAAGAAGGTCCTCGACGTCCCCGCCACCCGCGGCATCTGCTGCCACGTCGGCGGCGACATCGACTTCGACGCCGAGGGCAACCTCTACCTCTCCACCGGCGACGATTCCAACCCGTTCGCCTCCGACGGCTTCACCCCGATCGACGAGCGCCCGAACCGCAACCCGGCCTACGACGCCCAGCGCACCTCGGGCAACACCAACGACCTGCGCGGCAAGATCCTGCGGATCAAGGTCGCCGCGGACGGCTCGTACACCGTCCCCGACGGCAACCTCTTCGCGCCCGGCACCGAGAAGACCCGCCCCGAGATCTACGCGATGGGCTTCCGCAACCCGTTCCGGATCAGCGTCGACAAGCCCACCGGCACCGTCTACGTCGGCGACTACGGCCCGGACGCCGGCGCCGCGGACGCCAAGCGCGGACCGGCCGGCAAGGTCGAGTTCGCCCGCGTCACCGAGCCCGGCAACTTCGGCTGGCCGTACTGCGTCGGGAACAACGAGCCGTACGTCGACTACGACTTCGCCACCAAGGCCTCGGGCGAGGCGTTCAGTTGCGCCGCCCCGAAGAACAACTCCCCGCACAACACCGGCCTCACCGACCTCCCGCCCGCCCAGAAGGCGTGGATCCCCTACGACGGCGGCTCCGTCCCCGAGCTCGGCGAGGGCTCGGAGTCCCCGATGGGCGGCCCCGTCTACCGCTACGACGCCGACCTCGACTCCGAGGTGAAGTTCCCTGAGGAGTTCGACGGCGACTTCTTCGCCGGCGAGTTCGGCCGCCGCTGGATCAAGCGCATCGAGCACGGCGCCGACGGCACCGTCTCCAAGATCAACCCGTTCCCCTGGACCGGCACCCAGATCATGGACATGGCCTTCGGCCCGGACGGCGCGCTCTACGTCCTGGACTACGGCACCGCCTGGTTCGGCGGCGACGACAACTCCGGCCTCTACCGCATCGAGAACGCCACCGGCGGCCGCTCCCCGTCCGTCGAGGCCAAGGCCGACAAGACCTCGGGGCCCAGCCCGCTGGGCGTGAGGTTCACCGCCACCGGCACCGACGCCGACGGCGACCCGCTCACCTACGCCTGGGACTTCGGCGACGGAAAGAAGGGCACCGGCACCAACCCCTCCCACACCTACCGCACCGACGGCACCTACACCGCGACCGTCACCGCCACCGACCCCGACGGCCGCAGCGGCTCCGCGAACGTGCGGATCGTCGTCGGCAACACCGCGCCGAAGGTCACCGTCACCTCGCCCGGCGACGGCACGCTGTTCAAGTTCGGCGACCCGATCCCCTTCAAGGTGACGGTCACCGACCCCGAGGACGGAACGATCGACTGCTCGAAGGTCACCGTCCGCTACAGCCTCGGCCACGACAGCCACGGCCACGTCCTCAGCGAGGCCAAGGGCTGCGAGGGCACCATCACCGCCCCCTCCGACGGCGAGCACGACCCCAACGCCAACGTCTTCGGCGTCCTCAACGCCGAGTACACCGACAACGGCGGCGGCGGGCAGGACCCGCTGACCAGCGACGACGAGATCATCCTGCAGCCCAAGCACCGCCAGGCGGAGCACTTCAGCCGCCAGCAGGGGATCAAGACCTACGACAAGGGCACGGCCAACGGCGGCAAGACCGTCGGCGACATCAGCGACGGCGACTGGATCAGCTTCACGCCGTACCTCCTCAAGGGCGCGAAGAAGGTCACCGCCCGGGTCTCCTCCGGCGGCGCCGGCGGCTACCTGGAGATCCGCACCGGCTCGCCCACCGGCCCCCTGCACGGCTCCGCGTACATCCCGCAGACCGGCGGCTGGGACACCTTCCAGGACGTCGACGTGCCCCTGCGGGCCCTGCCCGGGAAGACCACGGAACTCTTCCTCGTCTTCAAGGGCGGCGACGGCGCGCTCTACGACCTCGACGACTTCGAGTTCTCCTCCGAGCCCTTCAAGGGCGGCAAGCGGGTCCTCGTCTTCTCGAAGACCGCCGGCTTCCGCCACGACTCCATCCCGGCCGGCGTCGCGGCCCTGAAGGAGATCGGCGCGCCCGCCGGCATCACCGTCGACGCGACCGAGGAGGCCGGGCAGTTCAACGCGACCAACCTGGCCAAGTACGACGCCGTCGTCTTCCTCTCCACCACCGGCGACGTCCTCGACGCCGCCCAGCAGAAGGCCTTCGAGGACTACGTCGCCGGCGGAGGCGGCTACGCCGGTGTCCACGCCGCCGCCGACACCGAGTACGACTGGGAGTTCTACGGCGGCCTCGTCGGCGCCTACTTCGACTCCCACCCGGCCATCCAGAAGGCCACCGTCCGCGTCCACGACCACGACCACCCCGCCACCGCGCACCTGGACGACGCCTGGGAGCGCACCGACGAGTGGTACAACTACCGCACCAACCCCCGTGACCAGGCCAAGGTCCTCGCCACCCTCGACGAGACCACCTACACCGGCGGCACCATGAAGGGCGACCACCCGATCGCCTGGTGCCAGACCTACCAGGGCGGCCGCGCCTTCTACACCGGCGGCGGCCACACCAAGGAGTCCTACGCCGAACCCGCCTTCCGGCAGCACCTCCTCGGCGGCCTCCAGTACGCCACCGGCCTGGTGAAGTCCGACTGCAGGCCCGAGACCGGCCACCGCCCGATCTTCAACGGCGCCACCCTCGACGGCTGGAAGCAGGCCGGCCCCGGCACCTTCTCCGTCAAGGACGGCGCGCTGCACAGCGAGGGCGGCATGGGGCTCCTCTGGTACCAGGCGAAGGAGCTCTCGTCGTACTCCCTGAAGCTGGACTGGAAGATGGCCGGCGACGACAACTCCGGGATCTTCGTGGGCTTCCCCGCCTCCGACGACCCCTGGTCGGCCGTCACCAAGGGCTACGAGATCCAGATCGACGCGACCGACGCGGCCGATCGCACCACCGGGTCCGTCTACTCCTTCAAGTCGGCGAACACCAAGGCCCGCGACCAGGTCCTCCGGCCGCCCGGCCAGTGGAACTCCTACGAGATCCGCGTCCAGGGCGAACGCCTCCAGGTCTTCCTCAACGGAGTCAAGATCAACGACTTCACGAACAAGGACCCGGAACGAAGCCTCACCGACGGCTACATCGGCCTCCAGAACCACGGAGCCGGTGACCAGGTGTCCTTCCGCGACATCCAGTTGAGGGAACTGGACTAGCGGCCGGACACCGGCGGGTGGCGGGCGGGCTACGCCTGCCACCCGCGCACGCCGCCGGCACGGGGGGCCGGCGGCCACCTCCTCAGCCCGAGCCGCAACCGATCTCCCGCCCCGAGCTGCAAACCCGTCTCCCGACCCGAGCCGCAAGCCCTCTCCTGACCCAAGCCGCAACCCGGCTTCCGCTCCGAGCCGCAACCCATCTCCTGACCCGAGCCGCAAGCCATCCCCCGCCCCGAGCCGCAAAAAACCGCAACCCGGCGATGGGGTCTCCCCTGCTCGAGCGAAGCCGAGAGCTTGGGGAAGTTCGAGGCCACCGGGCGGAGCCCGGTACCCGCCGGCAGGCGGAACGGCGCCCGCCCGAGGGACTTGGGGAAGGGGCGGCCGGGGGGGCGACTCCCGCGAAGCGGGCCCACCGACCGCACCGCGACCACGACCCGCACCACCGCACCCGCACCACCGCCACGACAGGAGGCCCCCATGCCGACCCCACCCACCGGAATATGGCTGATCGGCGCCAGGGGCTCCGTCGCCACCACCACCGTCGCCGGCTCCGCGGCCATCGTCGCCGGCCTCGCCCCACCCACCGGCATGGCAACGGCCACCACCCCCTTCGCCGGGGCGAACCTCCCACCCCTCTCGTCCCTCGTCTTCGGCGGCCACGACGTGGCCAACTGCCCGCTGCCCAAGCGCGCGGAACAACTCGTCGCCTCCGGCGTACTCCCGCACGGCCTCCCCGCCGCCGTAGCGACCGAACTCGCCGCCGCCGACGCGGAGATCCGCCCCGGCGGCCCCGCCGCCGGCGACACCCGCACGGACGACGACCTGATCGCCGCGTTCGCCCAGGACATCACCGACTTCGTCGAACGCCGCGCCCTCGCCCGCTGCGTCGTCATCAACGTCGGCTCCACCGAACCCGCCCCCGCCCCCGACGCCCCCCGCCTCCCCACCAGCTCCCTCTACGCCGCCGCCGCCCTCCGCGCCGGCGCCGCCTACGCCAACTTCACCCCCTCCACGGGCCTCCACCACCCCGCCCTGGCCGGCCCGTACGCCGTCCCCGTCGCCGGCCGCGACGGCAAGACCGGCCAGACCCTCCTCCGTTCCGTCCTCGGCCCGATGTTCGCCCAGCGCGCCCTCACCGTCCGCGCCTGGTCCGGGACCAACCTCCTCGGCGGCGGCGACGGCGCCGCGCTCGCCGACCCCGCCGCGGCCGCCGCGAAGAACGCCGGCAAGGAACGCGTCCTCGCCGACACCCTCGGCACGGCCCCCGAGGGCGAGGTCCACATCGACGAGGTCCCCGCGATGGGGGACTGGAAGACCGCCTGGGACCACATCGCCTTCGACGGCTTCCTCGGCTCCCGCATGACCCTCCAGACCACCTGGCAGGGTTGCGACTCCGCCCTCGCCGCCCCGCTCGTCCTCGACCTCGCCCGCCTCCTCGCCCGCGCCCACGAGACCGGCCTCACCGGCCCGCTGCCCGCCCTCGGCTTCTACTTCAAGGACCCCGACGGCGGCCCCGCGGCCCTCGGCGAGCAGTACGCGGCCCTCGTCGCCTTCGCCGCGAGCCTCGGGGAGGCCCCCGCGTGAGCCTCCGCGCCTGGTTCGAACTCCTCCGCGTTCCGGCGATCCTGACGGTCCCCGGCGACGCGCTCGCCGGCGCGGCCTCCGTGGGCCTCCGTCCCGACCGCGGCACCTTCTGCGCCGCGGCCGCGTCCGTCTGCCTCTACGAGGCGGGCATGGCCCTCAACGACTGGGCCGACCGCGCCGAGGACGCGGTGGACCGCCCGCACCGCCCCCTCCCCTCGGGCCGCGTCCGCCCCACCTCCGCCCTGCTCGCGGCGGGCGCGCTCACGGCGGCCGGTATCGCCCTCGCCTCCCGGGCGGGCCGCCCGGCGGCGGTGACGGCGGGCGCGCTGGCGGCGACGGTGTGGGCTTACGACCTGGGGTTGAAGCGGACGGCATGGGGGCCGGCGGCGATGGGGGCGGCGCGGGGGCTGGACGTGGTGCTGGGCGCGGCGGCCACCGGCAGGGGCGTCCGTTCTCCGACGGCCCGCACGGCGGCGGTCGTCGCCGCCCACACCCTCGCGGTGACCGCGATCTCCCGCCACGAGACGACCGGCGGCTCCTCGCGAACCCCGCTCGCCGCCCTCGTGCTGGCGGGCGCGATCGCCGCCGTCACCGCGAGGCCCCCCGCGGCGCGTGAGACGACGACGGCCCTCTTCGGCCCGCCCCCCACGGCCCGCGGCACGACCGCGACCTCCTTCGTAAACCCCCTCCACGGAGCCGCCGCCACCGCCGCGCTGTACACCGCCACCGCCGCCCGCCCCTACCTCCACGCCGCCCTCCACCCCTCCCCCCACCTCACCCAGCAGGCCGTCAGCGGAGGCATCCGCGCCCTCATCCCCCTCCAGGCCGCCCTCACCGCCCGCTCCGGCCGCCCCCTGACCGCCGCCGCCCTCCTCACCCTCACCCCCGTCGCCCGCCGCCTGTTCCGAAAGGTGAGCGCCACATGACCTCCCCCCACCCCCTCCGCTACGCCTACGGCAGCAACGGCCTCACCGACCTGCGCCTCCCCGACGCCCTGTCCCTCCTCGCCGACCTCGGCTACGACGGCATCGGCCTCACCCTCGACCACATGCACCTCGACCCCCTCGCCCCCGACCTCCCCGCCCGCACGGCCGCCGTCGCCCGGCTCCTGCACGACCACGGCCTCACCGCCACCGTCGAGACCGGCGCCCGCTACGTCCTCGACCCCCGCCGCAAGCACGGTCCGACCCTCCTCGACGAGGACCCCGCCGCCCGCACCACCCGTATCGACCTGCTCCTGAAGGCCGTCCGCGTCGCCGCCGACCTCGGCGCCCACGCCCTGCACTGCTTCAGCGGCGTCACACCCGACGGCACGGACACCGACACGGCGTGGAAGCGCCTCGCCGAGTCCCTCACGCCCGTGGTCGAGGCCGCGCAGGCCACCCGCGTACCCCTCGCCGTCGAGCCCGAGCCCGGCCACCTCCTCGCCACCACCGCCGACTTCCACCACCTGCGCGCGCTGCTCGGCGACCCGCCCCCCGACGTCCTCGGCCTGACCCTGGACATCGGCCACCTGCAGTGCGTCGAGGAGCCCGCCCCCGCGGACCGGATCCGCGAGGCCGCCCCCTGGATCCGGCACGTGCAGATCGAGGACATGCGGCGCGGCGTCCACGAGCACCTGCCGTTCGGCGACGGCGAGATCGACTTCCCGCCCGTCCTCGACGCCCTCGCGGCCACCGGTTACCGGGGACTGACCACCGTCGAGCTGCCCCGCCACTCGCACGCGGGCCCCGAGCTGGCCCGCACGTCCATCGCCTTCCTGAAGGGAGCCCAGCCATGGTGAAGCAGCGCGCGGAGGTGGAGGCCGCCCTCGACGAGAAGGCCGTCTCCTGGCTGGACGCCGCGCTCACCGAGGCGTCCGTCGGCCTGCCCACCTGGCAGCTCTCCTTCGCGGCGGCCGGCCGCGCCACCGACCCCCGGCTCGAGGACGACGTCCGCGTCCTGATCCTCGCCGAGGCCCGCCCCGACCCCGCGACGCTCACCACCCTCTACCACCAGGGCACCCCCGCCGAGCGCCGCGCCGTCCTCACCGCGCTCCCCGCCCTCGTCACGACCGCCGACGCCGTCCCGCTCGTCGAGGACGCCCTGCGCACCAACGACACCACCCTCGTCGCCGCCGCCGTCGGCCCCTACGCCGCCGCCCACCTCGACCCGCACGCCTGGCGGCACGCCGTGCTGAAGTGCCTGTTCACCGGGGTCCGCCTCGCCGCCGTCGCCGACCTCGACCGACGCGCCGCCGGGGACGCCGAACTCGCGCGCATGCTCTCCGACTTCGCCGCCGAGCGCACCGCGGCCGGCCGCCCGGTGCCCGACGACCTGCCCCACGTCCTGGCCGTCAGCGGAGCCCCCGGCTCCGGAACCCGCGAGGAGACCGCTTCCTGATGCGCATCTTCGACCCCCACATCCACATGACCTCCCGCACCACCGACGACTACGAGGCGATGTACGCGGCCGGGGTGCGGGCCGTGGTGGAGCCCGCGTTCTGGCTCGGCCAGCCGCGCACCTCCCCGGCGAGCTTCCACGACTACTTCGACGCGATCCTCGGCTGGGAGCCGTTCCGCGCCGCCCAGTACGGCATCGCGCACCACTGCACCCTCGCCCTCAACCCCAAGGAGGCGAACGACCCCCGCTGCACCCCCGTCCTCGCCGACCTGCCCCGCTACCTCGTCAAGGACAACGTCGTCGCCGTCGGCGAGATCGGCTACGACTCCATGACCCCGGCCGAGGACCACGCGCTGGCCGCCCAGCTCCAGCTCGCCGCCGACCACGGCCTGCCCGCCCTCGTCCACACCCCCCACCGCGACAAGCTCGCCGGCCTGCGCCGCACCCTCGACGTGGTCCGGGAGTCCGCGCTGCCCGTCGACCGCGTCCTGGTCGACCACCTCAACGAGACGACCGTCGGCCCCGCGATCGACAGCGGGGCGTGGCTCGGGTTCTCCGTCTACCCCGACACCAAGATGGACGAGGACCGGATGGTCGCGATCCTCCTGGAGCACGGCCCGGAGCGCGTCCTCGTCAACTCGGCCGCCGACTGGGGGAAGAGCGACCCGCTGAAGACCCGCAAGGTCGGCGACGCGATGCTCAAGGCGGGCTTCACCGACGACGAGGTCGACCGGGTGCTGTGGCGCAACCCGGTGGAGTTCTACGGGCTCAGCGGCCGGCTCCGGCTCGATGTCGCGGCTTCGGACGCCCCCGCCCTCCACGAGGGCAACTCCATCCTCCGCGGCGGAGAGTGAGGCGAGGCCCCCATGCGCTTCCGCCACCCCGACGGGACCACCCTCCACCTCGCCTACTGCACCAACGTCCACCCCGCCGAGACCCTCGACGGCGTCCTCGCCCAGCTCCGCGACCACTGCGAGCCCGTCCGCCGCCGCCTCGGCCGCGACCGCCTCGGCATCGGCCTCTGGCTCGCCCGCGACGCGGCCCGGGCGCTGGTCACCGACCCCTCCGCCCTGCGCGGCCTGCGCACCGAGCTCGACCGGCGCGGCCTGGAGGTCGTCACCCTCAACGGCTTCCCGTACGAGGGCTTCGGCGCGGGCGAGGTCAAGTACCGCGTGTACAAGCCGGACTGGACCGACCCCGAGCGCCTGCGGCACACCACCGACCTCGCCCGGCTCCTCGCCGGACTGCTCCCCGACGACGTCACGGAGGGGACCATCTCCACCCTCCCGCTCGCCTGGCGCACCCCCTACGACGAGCGGTCCGCCGACCGCGCGCACACCGCCCTTCGCACCCTCGGCGAACGGCTCGACGCGCTCGCCGAACTGACCGGCCGGTCCATCCGGGTCGGCCTCGAACCCGAACCCGGCTGCACCGTCGAGACCACGGCCGACGCCCTCGGCCCGCTCGCGGCCGTCGGACACCCGCGGATCGGCCTCTGCGTCGACACCTGCCACCTCGCCACCTCCTTCGAGGACCCCGGCCCCGCACTCGCCGCCGTCGCCGCGGCCGGACTCACCGTCCCCAAGATCCAGCTGTCGGCCGCCCTGCACGCCGAGCACCCCCACCTGCCCGAGGTCCGCGAGGCGCTCGCCGCCTTCGACGAGCCCCGCTTCCTCCACCAGACCCGCACCCGCACGGCGGCCGGGCTGCGCGGCACCGACGACCTGGGCGAGGCGCTGACCCCCGACACGCTCCCCGACGCCACCCCCTGGCGCTCCCACTTCCACGTCCCCCTCCACGCACCCCCCGCCCCGCCGCTCACCTCCACGCTGCCCGTCCTGCGCGAGGTGCTGGCCCACCTGGTCGGCGGGCCGCACCCGGTCACCCGCCACCTGGAGGTCGAGACCTACACCTGGCAGGCCCTCCCCGCCGCCCTGCGCCCCCGCTCCCGGCCGCAGCTCGCCGACGGCATCGCCGCCGAACTCACCCTCGCCCGCGACCTGCTGACCGACCTCGGCCTGAAGGAGCTGCCATGAGCCCCACGGAAGCGACCACGGACCCGACCGCGGACCCGTTCGGGGACCCGCGCCCCGCCCCGCGTGCCCCCGCCCCGGGTGCCCCCACCCCCCTCCTCGTCCTCGACGTCGTCGGCCTCACCCCGCAGCTCCTCGCCCACATGCCGCACCTCACCGCGCTCGGCCGCACCGGCTCGCAGGCCGCCCTCGGCACCGTCCTGCCCGCCGTCACCTGCGCCGCCCAGTCCACCTTCCTCACCGGCGCCCTCCCCTCCGAGCACGGCATCGTCGGCAACGGCTGGTACTTCCGCGACCTCGGCGAGGTCCTGCTGTGGCGGCAGCACAACGGCCTCGTCGAGGGCGACAAGCTCTGGGACGCCGCCCGCCGCGCCCACCCCGCCTACACCGTCGCCAACATCTGCTGGTGGTACGCCATGGGCGCCGACACCGACTTCACCGTCACCCCGCGCCCCGTCTACTACGCCGACGGCCGCAAGGAACCCGACTGCTACACCCGGCCCCCCGCCCTCCACGACGAGCTCACCGACAAGCTCGGCACGTTCCCCCTCTTCCACTTCTGGGGCCCCGGCGCCGACCTCGTCTCCTCGCAGTGGATCATCGACGCCACCCGCCACCTCCTCGACACCCGCCGCCCCGACCTCGCCCTCACCTACCTCCCGCACCTCGACTACGACCTCCAGCGCTTCGGCCCCGACGACCCGCGCTCCCACCGGGCCGCCGCCGACCTCGACGCGGCCCTCGCCCCGCTCCTCGCCGACGCCGCCCGCGAGGGCCGGACCGTCGTCGCCCTCTCCGAGTACGGCATCACCCGCGTGGACCGCCCCGTCGACATCAACCGGGCGCTGCGCCGGGCCGGCCTCGTCGAGGTCCACACCCAGGACGGCATGGAGTACCTCGACCCCATGACCTCCCGCGCCTTCGCCGTCGCCGACCACCAGCTCGCCCACGTCTACGTCCGCCGGCCCGAGGACCTCGATCTCGTCCGCGAGGTGCTCGACGGCCTCGACGGCGTCGGCGAGATCCTCGGCGACGAGGGCAAGAAGGCCCACGGCCTGGACCACCCCCGCTCCGGCGAGCTGGTCGCCGTCGCCGCCCCGGACGCGTGGTTCACGTACTACTACTGGCTCGACGACGAACGGGCGCCCGACTTCGCCCGGCTCGTCGAGATCCACCGCAAGCCCGGCTACGACCCCGTCGAGCTGTTCATGGACCCCCGCGACCCGTACGTGAAGGTCAAGGCGGCGAAGGCGCTGGCCCGCAAGAAGCTCGGCATGCGCTACCGGATGGCCGTCGTACCGCTCGACCCGTCGCCTATTCGGGGGAGCCACGGCCGGCTGCCCGAGCGCGACGAAGACGGTCCGCTCATCCTCTGCTCCACCCCCCGTGCCGTCGAGGGCCGCGTCGCGGCCACCGATGTGAAAGCCCTGCTCCTGAGCCTCGCGGGCCTTTCCGCGAGCCCTTGAGAGGGACTGGTTCCACTGAACCACGTGCCACTGACAATCCGCCCGTGACCAGGAAAGCCACCGTTCAGCACTGCCATCCGATCCAGGGAGAAAGCACCGCATGAGCCGCGCCCCGCACGATCCCGAACTCGCCGCCCGACTGAGCCGCCGCAACGTCCTGGGGGTCGCCGCCGGCGCCACCGCGGCCGCCATGCTCTCCATGGGCACCGCCGCCGCGGACAGCGGCCGCGGGCGGGGGAGGACCCAGCCCGTCCTGCCGCCCGGCCGCCTCGGGATCCAGCTCTACAGCCTCCGCGACAAGGTCTCCACGCTCGGCTTCGCGAAGGTCTTCGCCGAGCTCCGGCACTACGGCTACGACGAGATCGAGCTCGCCGGCTACACCCAGGGCTCGGCCGGCCCCATCACCCTCGCGCAGATCAGGCAGCTCGCGAAGGACAACGGCCTCACCCCGATCGGCAGCCACGTCAACTACGCCGACGACAGCAACCCCAACGCTTACAGCTTCGCCCAGAACCTCACCAAGGTCCTCGACGACGCCGAGGCCCTCGGCCTCCCGCACATCGGCACCGCGTCGGGCCCCTGGCGCTACGGCTCCACCGTCGACGGCTGGAAGCGCGCCGCCGAGGACTTCAACACCTACGGCGCGGCCGCCAAGGCGCGCGGCATGAAGTTCTACCAGCACAACCACGCCGAGGAGTTCTCCTTCGCCACCGACAAGCCGAAGGTCCGCCTCTACGACGTGCTGCTCGCCGAGACCGACCCCGACCTCGTCTACCTGGAGATGGACATCTACTGGGCCTACTGCGGCCAGTTCCGCTTCGGCAAGCGCGTCGACGGCACCCCCGCCCCCTTCGACCCGCTGCGCTACGTCCTCAAGCAGCCGAAGCGCTACCCGCTCTTCCACGTCAAGGACGGCGTCCGCGACGAGACCACCCGCGACGGCTACCGCATGAGCGACGTCGGCGACGGCGACATCGACTACAAGCGCTTCCTCTCCAAGGTCACCTCCGCCACCCGCGGCGGCCGCCGCTACCACCACTGGCAGGCCGAGCACGACAACCCCGGCGACTCCTTCTCCTTCGCCCGCCGCTCCAGCGCGCACCTGCACTCCCTGCGCGAACGCTGCGGCGACTGACCCTGCCGTTCCGGCCCGGGGGCCCCTCCGCGGGGCCCCCACCCCCCTGACCACCGAAAACACAGGTGAACCCCACCCCAAACCCCTGGTAGAGTTGTCTCTGTCGCCGCGGGGAACACCCCGCCCGACACACACCCTGTCCGGGTGGCGGAATGGCAGACGCGCTAGCTTGAGGTGCTAGTGCCCTTTATCGGGCGTGGGGGTTCAAGTCCCCCCTCGGACACCAGCCGAATTCCCCGCGATCCTCCACGGATCGCGGGGATTCGTCATTTCCGGTAGTACGGGTTCATGGAGACAGGACTGTTCATCGGCGTCGATCTGGCCTGGGCGCAGCAGGGCGGGACCAAGCCGAACGAGACGGGGGTCGCCGCGATCGACCGGACGGGGACGGTGATCGACTGCGGTTGGACGTTCGGGACCGAGGAGACGCTGGAGTGGATCCTCCGCACGGCCGGCGGCAGACCGGGCCTCGCCTTCGTCGATGCCCCGCTGGTCGTCGACAACCCCACTGGTCAGCGCCTCTGCGAGCGCGAGGTGGGGCAGCGGTACGGCCGCTGGAAGGTCAGCGCGAACAGCACCAACCAGGGGTCTCCGCGATTGGCCGGGCTGGATCTGCGCAAGAGGCTGGAGGCGGCCGGCTGGACTTACGACGACGGCCGGGACGGGCCCCCGTCGGATGGCCGGTTCTTCTCCGAGTGCTATCCGTACACCACCTTGGTCGGCGCGGCGGAGCTCGGCTACGACCAGGAGCGGCCGAGGTACAAGCGGCCGCTCAGGGGTGTACCCGCCGCGGTGTGGCAGGAGGCGCGGGCGCGGGAGTGCGACGGCCTGATCGCGCGCCTGCACGGCCTTGCCACGGCCCGCCCGCCCCTTCTGCTCGACTCACACGAGGACTCCGGACGGCTCCTCGCCGAGCCCTCACCCCGGAAGTCGGTCGACTACAAGCACCGCGAGGACCTCATCGACGCCCTCCTCTGCGCCTGGACCGCCTCCCTCTGGGCCCACCACGGCCTCGCCCGCTGCCAGGTCCTCGGCGCGACCACCCCCCACCCACCCGGCCACGCCCCCACGATCATCGCCCGGCCCGCCCGGAGCAGCGGCGGGACCGGAGCGAGGACCCGGCCGCGGTGCGTGAGGACTGAGCGCCCCGCGCCGTCCCGCCCCCCACCTCCGAACTGAACTGCGGGGTGCGCTGGCCGCGTTGGACGGGTAGCCGATCGCCGGGCCAGCGGCGTATCCGCTGCCCGAGGAGGTGGACCGTGACCGGGGGATCCCGCTCGACGCCGCGAGCCCGCGGGCGCAGCACCTGTCGTAGCCGCCGCGGCAGTCGGCCGACGGTCCGTCAGGTCTCGTCGAGCGCCTTACGGAAGGAGCCCCCGCGGCGCAGCGCGCGTTCGATGGACTCCAGGGAGCGGCCTCGGGTCTCCGGCACCTTCGCGGCGACGAACGCGATGCAGGTGACGTTCATCAGGGCGTAGAAGAGGAAGGTGCCGGACTGGCCCACGGCCTTGATCGCCGTCAGCGCGCTGAGCGCGATGAGGAGGTCGAAGCCCCAGAGGGTGACGGTGGCGAGACCGGTCGCGGGGCCGCGGACGCCGAGGGGCAGGATCTCGGGTCCGATGAGCCAGACGACGGCCTGCATCCCGATGCCGTTGCAGAGGATGTACGCGAACAGCGCGACGATCACCGTCCAGCGCTGGGCGGGGGAGTCGACCGGGCCGACGAAGGCGAGGGCCAGCACCGCCATGGCGACGGCGGAGCCGGGCAGGAACCAGAGCATCGTGCGCCGGCGGCCCACCCGGTCCACCGCGACCGCCCCGGTGACGCCCGCGATCACGAGCATCACGCCGATGCCGATCCCCGTCAGCAGGGCCGCCGAGTCCCCGAAGCCGGCGTCGACGAGGATGGTCGGCGCGTAGTACACGATCGCGTTGATGCCCGTGAGCTGGGAGAACGCGGCGATGCCGACCGCGACGAGCAGGGCGGGCCGCACCCACCGCTGCCGCAGGTCCCGCAGACTTCCCGACGCCCCTCCGCCGGCGGCGTCGGCGATCTCCGCAAGCTCCCGCTCGACGTCGTGCCCGGCCGGCCGCAACCGGGTCAGGACGGCCCGCGCGTCGCCGCTCCGACCGTTCCCGACGAGCCAGCGCGGGCTCTCGGGCAGGAACAGCATCCCGACGCCCAGCGCCACGGCGGGGATCACCGCCAGGGCGAACATCGTGCGCCAGCCGCCGCTGTCCGCCAGCGCCCAGCCGCACAGGTACGCGACGAGCTGGCCGATGGCCACCATCAGCTGGAACAGCACCATCAACCGGCCGCGGACGTGGGCCGGGGCGAGTTCGGCGATGTAGACCGGGACCATGCCGGACGCCCCGCCGACCGCCAGGCCGAGGACGAAGCGCGCGGCGATGAGCGTCCCCACTCCCGCTGCCACGGCCGCGGCCGCCGCACCGGCGGCGAAGACGACCGCGACGCCGATGACCACAGCGCGGCGCCCGTACCGCGCGGCCAGCCGTCCCGAGACCAGCGCCCCCGCCATCGCGCCCAGCAGGATGACGCTGACGACGATCTCCTGGCCGCGCGAGGTCAGGTGCAGGTCGTCGCGCAGGTGCAGCAGGGCGCCGGAGATGATCCCCGTGTCGTAGCCGAACAGCAGGCCGCCGAGGGCGGAGACGGCCGAGACGGCGTAGACCGCGGCGGGGGTGGGCGGGGGAGCCTGGGACGGCGGGCGGGCCGCGGGTTCGGCCGCGGCGGGCGCGGGGTCGGGGGTGTCCCCCGGGCGGGCGCGCTGGGCGGTCCGCTCAGGCATCGCCCATGACCAGACCCTCGATGGTGTGCTTCTGGGTGATCGGCGTCAGCTCGTCGACGACGGGGCAGGCCAGGTGCCGGCGCACCCGCTCGGGCAGCGTCTCCCAGAAGGCGCGGGTCACGGCGGCGTCGTGCCGCTCGGCGTTGTCGGCCTCCGGGCCGTCGACGCCGAGGACCAGCACCGGACGGGACTTCGCCGACTCGTTCCTCGTGCCGCGGTGGATCGTCAGCGCCGTGCGGGCGGAGATGTCGCCGCGCCGCGGGAACTTGCGTACGGCGCGCTGCTCGTAGCGCGGGTAGTGCGAGCGCGGCGGGAACATGCCGTGGTCGAACTCCGGGCCGTCGTCCCACTGGGTGCCGGGGGCGATCTCGAACGGGCCCATGTCCGGCTCGGTGTCGACGCAGGTGACGTTGAAGGCGAGCGAGGTCAGCCGCCGCTCGGCGCGGGTCTCCTCGGGCATGGGGAAGTCCCGGTGCCACGGCTGGTTGACCGCGCCCTCGAGCGGGACGTCGAAACCCAGCTCGACGATGCGGTAGTCCGGGCCGAGCACCGCGGTGCAGAGGGAGCGCACCCAGGGGTGGTCGACCAGGTCGACGAAGCCGCGGATCTGCTCGGGGTGGATCTCGACGTAGTACCGGTGGGGGCCGCGCCCGACGGCGCCGCCGGGGCGGGACCGGGCCTCCTCGAAGGCGGTCTCGACGTCCTCGCGGAGCCGGTCCACCCAGTCGGGGGCGAAGGCGCCCTTCCGGGCCGTGACGCCGTCCGTGTACAGGGCCTCGACGTTTCCGGCCACGTCGGGGTCGGGAGTGGGGGCGGCGTCCTCGGACCGTGCGGGTCGCGTGCTCATGCGTGCCTCCTTGCAGCAGAACTGTGAGACTCATATTGCGACGTTGATTGCAACGTGGCAATAGGGTTCGGTGAATTTTCCGAGCACGCTGCACCGGCATGCCAGGATGGCTTCGTGACCAGCAGCCTCAAGGACGTAGCCGCCCTCGCCGGGGTCTCGCCCCGCACCGTGTCGAACGTGGTCAGCGGATCCGCGCGGGTCGCGGCGGAGACCCGGCAGCGGGTGCAGGCGGCCATCGACGAGCTCGGCTACCGGCCCAACCTGGCCGCGCGCAGCCTGCGGGCCGGGCGCACCGGCATCATCGGCCTGGCCGTCCCCGAGCTGCACTCGCCCTACTTCGCGGAGCTCGCCGGCCTGCTGGTCGACGAGGCCCGGCACCGGTCCTGGACGGTGATCATCGACCAGACGCTGGGCGACGCGGAGGCCGAACGCCGGCTCCTGACCGGCCACGGCGGGCGCGTCATGGACGGGCTGATCATCAGCCCGTGGGCGCTGGCCCCCGCGCAACTGACGTCCGGCGCGCCGTCGTTGCCCATCGTCCTCCTCGGCGAACGCAGCCCGCAGGGTCTCGCCGACCGGGTCGCCGTCGACAACGTCGCCGCCGCCGACGAGGCGACCACCCACCTGCTGTCCCTGGGCCGCCGCAGCATCGCCGCCGTCGGCCTCCAGCCCCACCTGCGCAACGGCACCGCCGACCAGCGTGCCGCGGGCTACCGGCGCGCCCTGCGCCGGGCGGGCATCGCGCCCCGCACCGAACGGGAACGCCAGGTCGACGCCCTGCACCGCGCGGACGGCGCCCGCGCCATGGCCGCGCTGCTCGACTCGGGTGCGCCGCCGGACGCGGTCTTCGCCTTCAGCGACGAACTCGCCCTCGGAGTGCTGCACGCGGCGCACGAACGGGGCGTGCGCGTCCCCGACGACCTCGCCGTCGTCGGCTTCGACGACATCGAGGACGGTCGCTACGGCCGCCCCACGCTCACCACCGTGTCCCCCGACAAGGCCCAGATCGCCCGCGTCGCCCTCCAGTGCCTCGCCGACCGCATCTACAGCCCCGACAACGCGGTCCCCCCGGCCGACCTCACCATCCCCCACCGCCTCGTGGTGCGGGGCAGCACGGTCCGCGGGAGTGCCGACACCGAGCCTTCCTCGCAGCCTCGGTCGACAGGCTGACCGCCCACTCGCTATACGTTCTGCCCGACCAGATCGGCCGCTGCATATGCACCCCGCTCGATGCCTGCCACGAGCCCCCGGTAGTAGCCAGAACTCGCCGTTCTGTCCACTGGGCTGATAGCTGACGGAGCTCGCCTTCAGAGGTCGATCAGGTCCCGTTCTGTGATAATGGGACGGTATCGTCGCGACCTCTCGACGGAGCGCCCGTGGCCATCGAATCGACAACTTTCCGCAAGAATCTCGCTCTGCTCCTCCGAGCTAGATTCCCGTTGCTCTACGTCGAGTCCTTCGAAGAGAGTCGGGTGCTCGGTGAGATCAACGCGGTGGCGTCGGACCAGGCCCTGATGCGCACGGTGCGACCGGTCCACGTATGGAGCGCGACCCGCGGTTTCGTCGGGCCCGACGGGGAGTCGGTGCCGAAGACCACCGAGCCGCGTCAAGCTGTCCAATGGGTTCTGCGGCAAGAACCCGCTGGTCTGTACGTCATGCTCGATTTGCACGCGCATTTCGGAACTGACCGGCGGCCTGCGGACCCGCAGCTGGTTCGACTGCTCCGCGACGTCGTCTCGGCCTTTCAGAGCTGCGCATCGGCCAAGGCGTTGATCCTGGTCTCGCCGCTGCTGCAGCTGCCTGCCGAGCTCGAGAAAGATGTCACCCTCGTCGACTTCCCCCTCCCCGCCGAGGGCGAGATCCGTTCGGTCCTCGAAGACATGATCACGAGCAACAGCGGTGGACGCATTCGGATCGAGGTGGACTCGGTCGGTCGAGAGCGGTTGGCGAAGGCCGCGCTCGGTCTCACTCTCAACGAGGCCACGAACGCGTACGCCCGAGCCATGGTCAAGAACGGTGTCTTGTCGAACGAAGACGTACGTGTGGTGATGGAGGAGAAGAAACAGACCGTGCGTAAGGGCGGGCTGCTGGAGTTCATCGACATCGACCTCGACCTCGAGGACGTCGGCGGTCTGCAGAACCTCAAGCGATGGCTCCGCAAGAGGAACAACTCATGGCTCGACGAGGCGGCTCGGTACGGACTGCCGGCCCCCAAAGGAATCCTGATGACGGGCATCCCGGGGTGCGGGAAATCCCTGACCGCCAAGGCCGTCGCCGCGGCTTGGGAGTTGTCGTTGCTCAAGCTGGACATCGGAAAGATCTTCTCCGGTCTGGTGGGTTCCAGTGAGCAGAACATGCGCTCGGCGATCCGCACCGCGGAGGCCGCCGCTCCCTGCATCCTGTGGCTCGACGAGATCGAAAAAGGGTTCTCCGGGGTCGCAGGAACCGGCGACTCCGGCACGTCGAGCCGTGTGTTCGGGTCCTTTCTGACCTGGATGCAGGAGAAGACCGCGCCCGTCTTCGTCATCGCCACCGCCAACAAGGTCGACCACCTTCCGCCGGAGTTCCTGCGCAAGGGGAGGTTCGACGAGATCTTCTTCGTCGACCTGCCGACTGATCAGGAGCGACGTGACATCTGGTCCCTGCATCTGGCCAAGCGCTCCCGCAACAGCGTGGGAGGAATTCCGGGTCCCTCGCACGAACTGCTCGACAGGCTCGTGGCAGCGACCGAAGGGTATTCCGGCGCGGAGATCGAGCAGATAGTCATCGCCTCGCTTTTCGACGCCTTTGCCGAGCGACGCAGACTTGCCGAGGACGACCTGCTCCGGGCGGTGAGCAACATGGTTCCGCTCAGCGTGACCCAGGCCGAGCAAATCGTCGCCGTACGTGGCTGGGCCGCGACGCGAGCCGTTGCCGCCACCGCGGCCGAGGACCGCGCCGGCTACGACACGACAAGTCGGCCAGGGTCTCGCCCTCCCACGAACGCGGCCTCCGATGCAGTAGATCCGCCCGCCCGAGGCGGAAGGACGGTGGACTTCTGATGAGCGTGACCTTCGTTCTGGTACCCCTCGCCTTGGCTGCGGTGAGTGCCTTGCAGGCGGGGCGCAAGGAGGTCGACCGACAGGGGAGGACCGTGCACCACGTGCAGACCCGGATGCGTGACGAGTCGCTCGTGGCTCGCGCTCTGCAGGACACGGATGCACAGGTCTCGCTCTCTGCCGACATGATCCGGGCGGACTGGCAGGAGGTTCGCGGGCAGTTCCGACGCGACACGCACGGCGTGTGGCAGGCGGAGTTCACGGGGGAGATCAACGAGGTGGAGGCCGGCCGGATCATCTCCGCGGTCGACCGTGCTTACGGGATCCACGTCCAGCAGACCGTACTCGCTCGGTTGCGGGAGCGGGCCCCGACCGCGGGAATGACCGTGGAGTCCGAGACCGTCGAGGCCGACGAGAGCGTCACCGTGGTTCTGGCCGTCGAACGCGGAGGCTGACATGAGCCCCGAGCGAATCGTCGTGCGCATCTCGTCCGACGGATCGGTACAGGCCGAGACGGAGGGCATGAAGGGCAGCGCTTGCCTCAACAGCATCGAGTTGCTTGAGGATCTGTTGGAGGCCCGGACGGCCGACAGCGCGTTCACGCCCGAGTACGACGAGGAAGTGGCGCTCACCGCGGATACGTTCGAGACCGAGGGAGAGGCTGATGAGCTCCGGTACCGATGATCCGGCGACGCGTCTGGCGGACCGACGATGGCGGTTGCAACACAGTGCGTGGCTCCTGGCGGTGATTCTCGGGTTCGGCTTCCTGAGTTTCGTCGGGTTCGTCTACGTGGGCCTGCGCGTACGGTCGCGGAGGTTCTGGATTGCCATGACTGTGGCTTGTGTGACGTCGGCCCTGTGCTGGGTCGTAACCGCGTCCAGCGAGTCCTCGGAGTCCGGTGAGCAGGCGAGCGGCGCCGGCGCTGGTGTGACGTTGGCTGTATGGGTTGCCCAGATCGCCTTCGGTGTGATCATCAACCGGGAGTACCTTCGTTGGCGATCGGGCCAGAGCGGCGCCAATGCCTGGTACAACCAGGTGAACGCCGACGCGACGGACCGCCCGGCCCACCGTCCCAGTGGGGTGAGCGGCGCGCTCGCCCCTGCCCCGCTCGCAGCTCCATCGCGTCCCGCCCTGCCGTCCGTGAACAGCGCGGACCGGACCGCACTCGTCTCGGTTCTCGGCGCGGATGATCTCGCGGATCGTATCGTCGCTGCTCGACAGGTACACGGAGCGTTCCACGACCTCGACCAACTCGCGGCCGCCGCTCATCTGAGGCCGCACGAGATGGTTGCGGTACGGGGGCGGGTCTCGTTCAACACGGCGGCTCCGGCCGAGGACCATTCGATTCAGGCTCCGCGAGCAGAGGCAGAGCCGCGCGACGGCGAGAAGCGAAACAATGGCCGCATTCTCGATTTCTGACGGAGGAATACTTTCTTCCGCACTTCGTATCGGGGCCGTCACCGCATGCACGTCGGCGGAGGGACCGGGCAGACGATTCGCCGTGTGGACGCAGGGTTGTTCGCTTCGCTGCCCCGGTTGCTTCAACCCACACCTCTGGGGCGCGCGCGGAGGTCAGCGCAGGGTCGCCGCCGACCTCGCGAGTGAGGCGCTGCGAGAGGCCCGAGAGCGGCGGATCGAGGGCGTCACCCTGCTGGGCGGCGAGCCGTTCGAGCAGGCCGACGCGTGCGCCGCCTTCGCCGCAGAGGTGCGCGCGGCCGGTCTCTCGGTCATGGTGTTCACCGGATACGACCTAGAGTTCTTGGAGGGCGCTGGGCGGCCGTCCGGCGCGGCGGAGTTGCTCGCCCGCACCGACCTCCTTGTCGACGGTCGCTACTGTGCCGACCTGCCCGATCGCCGTCGGCCTTGGGTCGGGTCCACGAACCAGCGCTTCCACTTCCTGACGCGTCGGTATGCCTACCTGGAAGCCGCACTCACCACCTTGCCGGACCGCGTCGAGGTGCGTGTGTCCCCTTCCGGAGACGTGGTCGTCAACGGATGGGCCGGCGAGGACCAGCTCGACGAACTGCTGTCCGGCATACCACCGTCCCCCGGCACGGGACGCAGTCGGTAGTGCCGCGATCCCTCCGGGGTCCACGGGCTGACGGCGTGAAGTCGTCGCTTCCTCACCAGTCGGTGCTCTCCCGTATCACCGCGGGTTCCGAGCGGTGGTCGGCGAGGCGGGCCCAGGTGAGGGTGATGCGGACGACGGCGATGGCGGGGTCGGTGAGGGAGGCGGCGAAGTGGGGGAAGGCGGTGCGGTAGGCGGTGGTGCAGCGGGTGAGGTCGTGGTGCGCGGGGAGGTCGGCGAGGCCTTCGGCCTGGAGGGTCACGCCGTCGGGGCCGCCGATGACGAGGGACACCCGGGGGTCCGTGCGCAGGTTGGTGACCTTGCGGGAGGTTCGGCGGGCGTCGAGGACGAGTTCGTGCAACTCGGTTGTCGCGAGGGTGAGATAGGCGGACTGCGGGGCGCCGTCGGGGCCGATGGTGGACAGGACGCCGTCGCCGTGGCGGCGGACGAACGCGGTGACCGTGTCGCGGTCGAGGGGCGGGGGAGTGGTGTGTGCCATGCGCGCACGCTACGGGGGCGGGTGGGGGCGGCGCTCGGGAGGTCGCGCGCTTGATCTCAAGTGCGGTTCAGGTTCTACGGTCTTCCCGTGGCCCGCGTGATCGTGCGGGTGGCGGGGGCGACGTACCGGGGGGATGTCCCATGACGACGGCCGAGCAGTTCACCGATGCCCAACTCGCCGGGCAGCCCGCGGCGTACTGGACGGGAGTGGCGTACGAAGCCCTCATCGCGTTCACGCGGGCACGGCAGGCGGCGAAGGGGTACACCCAGCCGCAGTTCTGGCTGCTGCGGAACCTGTCGGTCCACGACATCGCGCCCCACGACGAGGGGATGACGCTTCCCTCGCTGCGGGCGGCCAGGGCGTCCTACCTCCGGCCCGAGGACGACCTCGCGGCGGAAGCCGCCGTGCTCGTCGAGCGCGGCTGGCTCTCCCGCGACGCGGACCGTTTGCGGATCACCGAGGCGGGGGAGCGGGCGCGGGGCGAACTGGCGCGCAACGCGCCGGAGATCCGCGCGGTGCTTCACGAGGGGATCGATGACGCGGACTACGTCGTCGCGCTGCGGGTGCTGCGGCGGTTGATCCGCAACGCGGGTGGGGCGGTCGGTTGAGCCGTCGGGGTCAGAACTGTTGTTGCTCGACGCCTGGGGGGAGGAGGCAGGGTGTGTAGACGGCGAAGGAGATGAGGTCGTCGGAGATGCTGTCGACGGAGACGTGGTGGTGGTCGGTGGGGTGGGTAGCGCCGAGGCCACTGCGGACCTCCAGACCGTCCTCTGTATAGGGCTCGTCGACTGCTCGGTAGGCGTCGATGTGCAACCCCTGCTCCTCCAGCTTCGCACGGAGTTTTCGGATGGCGTCGGCGTGCTGCCCCTTCGGCAGTCGAGCCTGGATGCCATGGTCGATGAAGAAGCGTCCGTCTGCTGGCAGCTCGCCTCCTTTCCCGATGCAGCGTCTGGCGTCAAGCATGGTGCGGGCGGGGACGATGGTCGCTCCCGCAGTCCTGGCCATGGACGCGGACCAGTGCCGTGCCCAGGCTTCCGCCTTCTGCTTCGTCATGCGGGGGAGCGGTGTGTTGATCTCGTCGTCAGACATGCATCCTCCAAGAAGTACGGCTGCAAGTACGCAGCTGGCCAAGGCCCGGATTTGATCGGTTCTCATGGACGGCCGTCTCCCTTCAGCGGCTTTTGCCCTGTGATGATCAGTCCCTGGTTGTCGAGGCTCTGGCTGCCCTCGGCCCAGTAACCGCTGTGGCCACTCGTGTCGACATATATGCGGCGCGCGCCGAAGTCAGGGTGTTTGGGGTCCTCGCCGAGGGTCTTTCCGCTGAGGTGGTTGGAAACGAAGTCATCCGGCGCAGCCCCCACCCAGACCCGCGCCTCCGGGGTGCGCAACTGCTCGGCCTTGTCGACGCTGAGGCCGGGGCTGCCCAAGGCGATGACGTCGTCGGCTCCGAGACCGCCACCACCTCTGTCGGCACGGCCGACCATGGTGGAGCCGTAGCTGTGGCCGAGCACGGTCAGATGAGGGTCCCCGTCGTGGTTCGCCACCCGCACCCCCGCGGTGAAGTCGCGCAACCTCTCCGCCGAGTCGTGGGCCCGACCCTGTGTGATCACGCCTCCGTCCAGCAAGTTCCTGCCCCCCTGGAATTCGGGAGCGTCGTAGCCGAGCCACGCGATCACGGACACGTCGTGATGCGGGCCTGAGTATCGTTTGAGTGCCGCGGCCTGGAGCACCTCCGCGCGCTCGATCTGCCCGCCGAAGTTGTCCAGTCGGTTGTCCGTGCCCGGCACGCTGACGGCGACGTGCCGCGCTCCGTCCGGGTTTCCCACGGAGACGACCGCGCGACCGTCGCCCCCCGTGTCGAACGCGATCAGGTGCAGGCGCTGATGGGCCACGTTCGTGTCACCGTGATCGAGGCGGCGCTTGAGGTCGGCCAGGGTGGCGTAGACGGGCAGTCCTTGGGTGCCGACCGATGCGTAGCGCTCCGTCTCGGCGAGCAGGAGGCGTTCGAGCGCGGCGCGGTTCGCCTCGTCACGCACGTCCGCCGGTAGTCCGTCGAGCGCTCCGACGCGCTCAGGCCAGGCGGCGAGGTAGAGGAGCCGGTCCTCGACGCTCAGCTGCGCCCACCAGGACGCGGCCTGCCGCGGATCCGTCCCGTCGGGGATGTCGCTTACGGACACCCCGCGGTAGTCGGCGATGAGGAGGGCGTCCTCACGCGCCTGATCCGCACCGTAGCGCTTGTCGAGCGCGAAGGGGTCGAGCCCCTGGAGGAGACGGGCGGCCTCCTGGGACGCCTCCAGGGCCTCCGCGAGAGCCGCGCGGATGCGTGAGGGGAAGTCACCGGCGTGTGGCGCGGCCCCGCGTGCGAGGTTCTGTTCGGGGACGAATCCGCCGGGGTCGCGGCTTGTGACGCGCCCGTCGTCGGAGACGGTGAAGCCGGCGTCCTCCGCGTCGGACACCACGGCGCGCAGAGTGCGCTGCGCGGCGCGCAGGCGCGCGGCGGCGCCGTCCACGACGCTGGCAATCAGGCCCGCGTTCATCTGCGCGGTGAGGAACTGGGACTCCGACGCTTCCAACGCGGCGAGCCCGGCGGTTGCGGCGACTCCGGTCCACCCCGCGCGGTGGAGCGGCCCGGAAACGGAGTTCCCGGTGTCGCGCCGGGCGGTGGCGAGAGCGGAGGCCAGTGCCCGCCATGACGAGGCGGAGGCCTCCAGGTCACCGAAGTCCTGGCGGTAGAGCTCGGCGAACGACGGCACCCGTCACCAGTCCCGGAAGCAGTCGCGGATCTCCCACTCCGTGACCTCACCGCCCGCGGCCACCATGTCCAGCCCGCGGGCCTGATCGCCCACCCGCCGTCCCAACGCCTCCAACGCGGAACCCCACCCGTCCGCCGTGCGGCTCAGAGCACCGCCCAAGGGCCATGCCCGCAGCGCCGCCGCTGCGTCACCGAGATCCGTCAGGGCAGTCCTCAGGGGCCGTTCCCACTCGGAACACACCCCCCGCGCCGCCCGTGCCGACGCCCGCAGTTCATGGGGCGCGATGTTCAGGTCACCGTTCACGAACGGCGACGCTAGTCACGGCGACCGCCTCGCGATCACCGTTCGCGGAGTGATCACACGATGGTGGTCCGGATGATCCCCCACGTTGACCGCCGGCGCTTCCCTGCAACACAGGACGATCAGGCGACGTCGAACCGGTCCAGGTCCATGACCTTGGCCCACGCGGCGACGAAGTCGCGGACGAACTTCTCGCGCGCGTCGTCACTCGCGTACACCTCGGCGACCGCACGCAGCTCGGAGTTCGAGCCGAAGACGAGGTCGGCGCGGGTGCCGGTCCAGCGGACGGCGCCGGAGGCGTCGCGGCCCTCGAAGGCGTCCTGGGCGCCGGAGGTGCCCTTCCACGTCGTGCCCATGTCGAGCAGGTTGACGAAGAAGTCGTTGGTCAGGACGCCCGGGCGGTCGGTGAGGACGCCGTGCGCCGAGCCGTCGTGGTTCGCGCCGAGGACGCGCATACCGCCGACGAGGACGGTCAGCTCGGGCGCGCTGAGGTTCAGCAGGTTCGCCCGGTCCACGAGCAGGAACTCGGCGGGGAGCCGGTTGCCCTTGCCGTAGTAGTTGCGGAAGCCGTCGACCGTCGGCTCCAGCGCGGCGAACGACTCGACGTCCGTCTGCTCCTGCGTGGCGTCGACGCGGCCGGGGGTGAAGGGGACCTCGACGGGGAAGCCGCCGTCCTTGGCCGCCTGCTCGACGGCCGCGGAGCCGGCCAGCACGATCAGGTCGGCCAGCGAGACGCCCTTGCCGCCGGTGTTGAACTCCGACTGCACGCCCTCCAGGACCCGCAGCACCTGCGCCAGCTGGTCCGGGTTGTTGACCTCCCAGCCGCGCTGCGGCTCCAGCCGGATCCGCGCACCGTTCGCGCCGCCGCGCTTGTCGCTGCCGCGGAACGACGACGCCGAGGCCCAGGCGACGGAGACGAGCTGCGAGACGGTGAGGTCCGTGGCGAGCACGCGGGCCTTCAGGTCGGCGACGTCGTCGGCGGAGAGCGGCGCGTGGGTCGCGGCAGGAAGCGGGTCCTGCCACAGCAGGGTCTCGCTGGGCACCTCGGGGCCGAGGTAGCGGACGACCGGGCCCATGTCGCGGTGGGTCAGCTTGTACCAGGCGCGGGCGAACGCGTCGGCGAACTCCGCCGGGTTCTCGTGGAAGCGGCGCGAGATCTGCTCGTACGCCGGGTCCATGCGCAGCGCCAGGTCGGTGGTGAGCATGGTCGGCGCGTGGCTCTTCGACGGGTCGTGCGCATCGGGGATGGTGCCCGCGCCCGCGCCGTCCTTCGCGACCCACTGGTGCGCGCCGGCCGGGCTCTGCGTCAGCTCCCAGTCGTAGCGGAAGAGGTTGTCGAAGAACCCGTTGCCCCACTGGGTCGGCGTCGACGTCCAGGTGACCTCCAGGCCACTGGTGATGGTGTCGCCGCCCTTGCCGGTGCCGAAGGTGTTGTTCCAGCCGAAGCCCTGCTCCTCCATGGAGGCGGCCTCGGGGTCGTCGCCGACGTGGTCGGCCGGGCCGGCGCCGTGGGTCTTGCCGAAGGTGTGGCCGCCGGCGATGAGCGCGACGGTCTCCTCGTCGTTCATCGCCATCCGGCGGAACGTCTCACGGATGTCGCGGGCCGCGGCCAGCGGGTCGGGGTTGCCGTTGGGGCCCTCGGGGTTGACGTAGATGAGGCCCATCTGGACGGCGCCGAGCGGGTTCTCCAGCTCGCGGTCGCCGGTGTAGCGCTCGTCGTCCAGCCAGTTGGTCTCGGGGCCCCAGTACACGTCCTCGTCGGCCTCCCAGACGTCCGGGCGGCCGCCGGCGAAGCCGAAGGTCTCGAAGCCCATGGTCTCCAGGGCGACGTTGCCGGTGAGGATCAGCAGGTCGGCCCAGGAGATGGACTGGCCGTACTTCTGCTTCACGGGCCACAGCAGGCGGCGGGCCTTGTCGAGGTTGACGTTGTCCGGCCAGCTGTTGAGCGGCGCGAAGCGCTGCTGACCGGCGCCGGCGCCGCCGCGGCCGTCGCTGATGCGGTAGGTGCCGGCGCTGTGCCAGGCCATGCGGATCATGAGCGGGCCGTAGTGGCCGAAGTCGGCCGGCCACCAGTCCTGCGAGGTGGTGAGCACCTCGGCGATGTCGCGCTTGACCGCCGGGAGGTCCAGGGCCTCGAACGCCTGCTTGTAGTCGAAGTCCTCGCCCAGCGGGTTCGCGACCGCGGGGTTCTTCGCGAGGATCTTCAGGTTCAGCCGCTCGGGCCACCACTGCCGGTTGCCGCCGCCCTGCGTGGGGTGCGGGGCCCGGGCGTGCGCGACCGGGCAGACGCCCGCCTCCGTCGTCTCCTCGGGCTTGGGGTCGGTGACGATCGCGTCGTGGTTCTCGGTCATGGCAATCCTTCCGGACGGGGGCGGATCTGGGCGGTTCAGGAGGGGCTGCCGCCGGACGCACGGTGAGGCGGGCGCGGCAACGACGGGGCCGCGCGGGTCTGCGGACGCCCGCTCGACGGCGTGTTCTACCCGCGCGGCACGGCACCGATCCACGAGGGTGGTCCCGTCACGTCTGCCGCTCCCGTCCCGATGACGTACTCCTGCGCCGAAGCGCTCGTGAAATCGATCCTACAATGGACCCAGTCCAAGTCAAGAAATCCGCTAACCCTGCACCCGAACGAGTCCCCCCGGCGATCCGGCCGCCCCCCCCGCCCGGACACCGCCGCGGCCCGCAGGACGCGGACCGCGGCGGCCCCGTTCACGCGGTGACCACACCCTCCGGGGCGAGGGCGTAGCCCGTCGGGCGGGCCGTGAAGGTGCCCCGGCCCTGGGTGCGGCCGCGGAGCCGGGACGCGTAGCCGAACAGCTCGGCCAGCGGGACGGTCGCGGTGACGACCGCCGTCCCACCGCGGACGGTGGAGTCGGCGATCCGGCCGCGGCGGGCGGCGAGGTCGCCGAGGACGGTGCCGACGGCGCCCTCGGGCACCGTGACCGTCACCTCGGCCACCGGCTCGAGCAGCGCCATCGACGACGCCCGGAGCGCCTCGCGGAGCGCGAAGCGGCCCGCCGCGCGGAACGCCGTCTCCGAGGAGTCCTTCGCGTGGGTCGCCCCGTCCGTCAGGACGACCCGCACACCGGTCACCAGGTGCCCGCCGAGCGGGCCCTCGGCAAGGGCGTCCCGGCAGCCCGCCTCCACCGCGCGCACGTACTCGCGCGGCACCGCGCCACCCGTCACCGTCGACGTGAAGGCGAAGCCCCCCTCGCCGGCGCCGCCGTACGGCGCCACGTCCAGGACGACGTGCGCGAACTGGCCGGCCCCGCCGTCCTGCTTGACGTGCCGGTACACCAGCCCCGACACGCCCCGCAGCACCGTCTCGCGGTAGGACACCCGCGGCCGGCCGACGTCGACGGCGAGGTCGTGGGCCCGCCGGACCCGTTCGACCGCGACCTCCAGATGGAGCTCGCCCATCCCCGAGAGCAGGGTCTGGCCGGTCTCCGCGTCCGTCCGCACCGACAGCGACGGGTCCTCCTCGACCAGTCGGCCGAGCGCCGTCGCGAGCCGCCCGGAGTCCGGCGACCGGGACGCCTCCACGGCGACCGACACGACCGGCTCGGGCGCGTGCGGCGGCTCCAGGAGCAGCGGCGCGCCCGGGTCGCACAGCGTCGACCCGGCCCGCGCGGACCTCACCCCCGCCACGGCGACGATGTCGCCGGCGACGGCCTCGTCCACGGCGACCTGCCGGTCGGCCTGGACGCGGACGATCCGTCCGACGCGCTCCGCGCGGCCCGCCCCCGTGTCGAGCACGGTGTCCCCCTTCCTCAGCGTTCCGGTGTACACCCGCAGGTGGGCGAGCCGGCCGGTCGGCGAGGACGCCACCTTGAACACCAGCCCCGCGAACGGCTCCGCCGGGTCGGCGGCGGCCCGCCCCGGCACCGGCTCCACGTCGAGCGGCGACGGCAGGTACGCCACCACCGCGTCGAGCAGCGGCTCGATCCCGCGGTCGCGGTAGGCCGCACCGCACAGCACGACCACACCGCCGGAGTCCGTGTCGAGCGTGATCGCCCGCAGCGCGGCGGCCAGCGTCGCCCCGCCCAGCGACCCGTCGCGTACGTACTCCTCCAGCGCGTCGGCGTGCAGACCGGCGACGGCCTCGTCGAGCGCGGCTCTCCGCCGCCGAGCCTCCTCCGCCAGTTCCTCGGGCACGGGCCCCTCGCCGAACGCGCCCGCCACCCAGGTCAGGGCGCGCATCCGGACCAGGTCCACCACGCCGGTGAACCCGGCCTCCCGGCCGATCGGCAGCTGCACGACGAGCGGGACGGCGCCGAGCCGCTCCCGGATCGACGCCACCGCCGCGTCCAGGTCCGCGCCCGCCCGGTCCAGCTTGTTGACGAACGCGATCCGCGGCACCCCGTACCGGTCCGCCTGCCGCCAGACCGACTCGCTCTGCGGCTCCACGCCGGCGACCGCGTCGAACACCGCGACCGCCCCGTCCAGCACCCGCAGCGCCCGCTCGACCTCGTCGGCGAAGTCGACGTGCCCGGGGGTGTCGATCAGGTTGATCCGGTGGCCGTCCCACGCGCAGCCCACGGCCGCCGCGGAGATGGTGATCCCGCGGTCCCGCTCCTGCGGGTCGAAGTCGGTGACGGTCGTCCCGTCGTGCACCTCACCGGTCCGGTGGATGGCGCCGGCCAGGAAGAGGATCCGCTCGGTGAGGGTGGTCTTGCCCGCGTCGACGTGGGCGAGGATGCCCAGATTGCGGATGACGGCGAGGGAGTTGAGAACGTGAGCACGCGTACGCACGGCCCTGAACCTTTCGGGTCGGGAGGGGTGGGGCACCGTCGGGCGCGAAAGGGGGCGACGCAGGGTTGCAGTTGACGTCACGTCAACATGCATGGTGCGGGACAGAATTGACCCGCAGAAGATGGGGCGTCACACCTCAGGGTGACGGCCGCGCTGCCGTCACCGGGCGTGCGAAGACACCGGCATCACGTCGAAACGGGCCCGGGGGGCCGGAACGGTGTGGTGGTGTCGCACGGCCCGGCTCCTCTCGTCAGCACGCCTACGTGGTGCGGTAGTTGGCCGCCTCGACACCTGCTCGGGCCGGCGGCCGGCGCCCGTCCGTGGCGGCCGGGGCGCGTGGCGCGAGTGTAGTGACGCCGGACGCTGTACTGCATCCGGGTTTTTCCCACCCACGAAGGGGTCCTCCACCGTCCGATGCCGTCCGTGAGGCTTACGAGGGGTGGCATCATCCGCCGAACAGCCGCAACCCTTCCCGGCACCACCGCTCGTCCGCGCCCGACGTCTGAGGAATGAACGATGCCCACTGTGTACCGACGCCTGCTGAACGTGCTGCCCCGGCTGGGATTCACGGTGACGGATCTGGGACCCGGGGCAGCCGTGGTGTCCCGGGCGCGACGGCAGGTCCACCCGCTCTCCGACCGCCTCCAGCTGCTCGCGCGCGCCCGCACCCCCGTCACGGTGGAGCAGCTCGACGACGACGCGTGGATCGTCAGCACCCGCAGGGGCGCCCCGCTCGCTCCGACCCGGCTGGACGACAGCTCGTGGATCGTCGGGACGGACCGGAAGGACCCGTTCACCGCCTTCGCCGCCTCGCTGCGCGCCTCTCTTCCCCGGGCCCGCTGGACCGCCGTCCCGCTCCGGAGCACCGGCGCCCAGATCGTCGCCCCCCGGGAGGCCCTGACCAAGCACGAGCGCACCTTCCAGCTCGCCGCCGCGGACCACCTCTGTTCCGTGCACGTCGCGGCGATGCTCCGGTACTACGACGTCAACTGCGTCTTCGACGTCGGCGCGAACGTCGGGCAGTACGCCAAGGCGCTCCGCCGGCAGGGCTACAAGGGCCGCATCGCGTCCTTCGAGCCCGTCACCGCCACCTTCGAACGGCTCAGCGCGGCCGCGGAGTCCGACCCGCAGTGGCACGTCTTCAACTTCGCGCTCGGCGAGGAGGAGTCCGTGCAGTCCATCTCCGTCGACTGGAAGTCCATGAACTCGCTGCTGCCGCCGAGCGAGTACGGCCAGAGCCGCTACCTGCGGTTCGCCGAGTCCCGCACCGAGGAGATCCAGGTCCGCCGGCTCGACGGCGTCATGGACAAGGTCCTCGACGGGATCGACGACCCCCGCCCGTATCTCAAGATGGACACCCAGGGCTTCGACCTGCACGTCTTCCGCGGCGCCGGCGACCGCGTCCCCGAGTTCGTCGGCCTCCAGTCCGAGGTCGCCCCCCTGCGCCTCTACGAGGGCAGCCCCGCCATGCGCGACTCCCTCGCCCTCTTCGAGGACGCCGGCTTCGGCGTCACCGGCATGTACCCCGTCACCCGCGAGCCGGCGACGGGGCGGGTCGTCGAGTTCGACTGCGTCATGATGCGTGCGACGGCGGCGCCCGACACCCCGATGGCCTGAGCGGCCTGGGCCGGTCGCCCCGATTCCCGTCGGACTCCGCCCACCGCACGCTTGTGAGCTGCGGAAACGGTCTGGAGGAACGGCAGGTGAGGAGCCCGGACCCTTGGTACCGTTCGGCGTACTGAGTCATGCCGCCAGGGAGTCGCGGCCACCCGGCCCCTCCCGTGGGGGGTGGTGTGGCGGATTCGGTGGGGGCCGTCGCGGCCCCCCGGCAAGGGAGCGGTGCGTGAACGGTCTCGGCGTCGGCACGGTCAACGACGGCATCTGGCCGGTCGGTTCCACCTACGCGTACGGCGACGGGCTGCTTGTACGGGTCGACGACGTCCGTCCGTACGAGGAAGAGGACCTCGAACGTCGCGGGGCGTTGCGCCCGGGCGACGAGCTGGTCGCCCTGACGCTGTACGTCACCAACGGTTCGCAGCGCTCCGTCGACCTCGGGGGACTCGGGGTACGGGTCCGCTCCGGCCCGTACGGCAAGGAGGCCAGGGAGCTGGACGGGCCCGGGTCCGCGCGGTCGGACCACGCCTTGGAGGGCTCGCTGCGCCCGGGTCGGACCGTGTCGGCGACCTGGGCGTACAGCGTCCAGGCCGGAACCGGGGCCGAGTTGGAGATCGAGTTCCGGGCCCGCGGGGACGCGGACCGGCCCAGCGTCACCTTCAGCACGCTCAGCGCGTACCGCCCGGGAACGGCGCCCACCGACCCGCGCACCATGGTCTTCACCGAGCCGCTGGTCGCCGCCCCCGCCCCGCCCCCGACCGGGCGTCCGGGGACGGCCCACGAGCCGGCACCCGCTCCGCGGGCCGAGTACGCCGCGCTGGACGCCCGCCGCGTCCAGCAGATCTTCCGCTTCCTCGCCGAGGCGGAGGAGACCCGGGCCAGGCCGGTCCGCACCCTCGACTCGGCGGCCGGGGCCGTCTGGTTCGACGAACTGCCGGCGGACGGCGGGGTGTCGGTCATGACGGAAGGCGAGGTCACCGACGAACTCGGGGCCTCGGCCTGGCTCCGCGTACATCGGCCCGAGCGTGAGGACGCGCCGCAGCCGCACCCCGAACTCCTGCCGTGGATCGACGAGAGCCGCGTCCTGGACTTCGATCAGCCGCGTCCCCCGCACCTGCGGCGCCGCATCGACCCCGCCCTGCCCGACCACGCACGCGGCATCCCCCTGGACAAGGCATACCCCGTACTGGCCGTCCACCCCCGCCGTGAGCGCATCGAGAGGCGGTACGCCGCCTGGGAGGCCGAGTGGTCGGCGTGGGCGGCACGCCGCCGGGCCGCCGACCCGCTGGTACGGCTCTACGACCGGCTGCACAAGATGCACGAGGACGCCGTCGATCTCGGCGAGACCTACGAACTCGTCCTCGGTATCGGCCGCCTCACCTGGCGGTCGCCCGACGGGCAGCGCGTCGAGCGGCACCTCGTCACCCACCGGGCCACCCTCCACCTCGACCCCGCCTCCGGCACCCTCACCGCCGCCCCCGACCCCGGCGCCGCCGGGCTGCTCCTGGAGGAGGGCATGCTCGACGGCGAGCAGCGGGTCCACGGCGAGGTGCGCGAGGAGATGAACCGCGCCCTGGAAGGGGCCGCCGACGCCACCCTGCCCGCGCACCTCGACGCCGTGCATGCAGCGCTGCGCAGCTGGTCCAACGCCGCCCACGCGGCCGGAAGTTACCGACCGGGCCCGGAGCGGGCCGCGACCCGGGCCCCGGACGTGCCGCTGGTCTGCTTCGCCCCCGCCCTGCTCCTGCGGGAGCGCAACCGCCGCTCGACGCTCGACGCGCTCAAGGCCATCGCCGGCCACGTCGAGCGGGGCGCCGCGCCGACCGAGCTGCTCGCCTACGTCGCGGGCCGGGGTGGGGCGCTCACCGCCGCCGACCTGGCCGGGGGCGGCACCGCGGCCCGCTCGGAGGTGTTCTTCGCGCTCCCGGCCAACGCGGAGCAGCGCACCATCGCCGAACGGCTGCGCGACAACCGGCTCGTCGTCGTCCAGGGCCCGCCCGGCACCGGGAAGACGCATACCATCGCCAACCTCGTCACCGACCTGCTCGCCCAGGGCAAGCGCGTCCTGATCACCAGCCACACCCCGCGCGCCCTGCGCGTCCTACGGGACAAGCTCCCGCCGACCGTCCGCGACCTGTGCGTCAGCCGCACCGAGGACGGCGCCGCCGCCCAGCGCGAGCTGGAGGCGTCGGTGCACACCATCCTCCACCGCTACGCCGGCTACGACCCGGTGGCCTCCCGCCGCGAGATCGACGCCCTCCAGGCCCGGCTCGACGCCGCCCGGACCGACCAGCGGCGGATGCTGCGCGACCTCGCCGAGCTCCGCGAACTGGAGACCCGCCGCTTCTCCGCCGGAACTGGCGACTACGAGGGCAGCCTCCAGGAGATCGCAGCCCGGCTCGCCGCGGAGGCCGCCGCCTTCGACTGGCTCGGCCCCGTCCCTGCCGAGGAGCCGGCCCTCGACGCGGCAGCCGCCCTGCGCCTGCTGCACACCATCCGCGGCTTCACCGCCCACCACCGGGCGCTCGCCGCCGAGGTCCCCGAGGCGTCCGACCTCCCCACCCCGGGCTCCTTCGAGGCCGCCGTCGGGAAGGTCGCGGAGGCCGAGGCCGCCCACACGCAGGCCGCGCGGGACGCGACGGCGCAGGTGTACGACGACGCCGTCCGCTCGCTGACCGACCACGACCGGCGGGCGCTGACCACCGCCCTCGACGGCTACGCCGCCGCCCGCGTCCGCGCGCAGGCGCCCGCCGCGGCCACCGGGCCATGGGCCGCCGCGGCCCTGACGGAGGCCGCCGCCGGACAGGACTGGCAGCTGCGCGCCCGGCACGCCGCCGTCACCGATGCGCTGCGCGCCGTCGAGCAGTCCATCGGCGTTCTGGGCACATCCCTGGTCACCGGCCTGGAGGTCCACGAACCCGGCACCGCCCTCGGTCTGGCCACCCAGCTGCACGACGGTCTGCGGCAGGGGCAGCGGCTCCGCGGCGCCTTCGGCTCGAGGACCAGGCTGGCCAAGGCGGTCGGAAGCTTCCCCGACACCGTCCGGGTCGACGGTCGCGCCCCCGAGGACACGGCCGCCGCCGCGGTCGTCCTCGCCCGCGCCCAGCTCGAACAGCGGCTCGCCCACGTCGAACGCGAGTGGGGCGATCCCGCCGGGCCCTGGCAGGGGCACGGGCCGCGGATCGCCCGGCTGCGCCAGGACGTCGAGGTGTCGAACGCACTCTTCGGGTTGGTCGCGGCCCGCACCGAGGTGCTCGCCGCCGCGGCGACGGCACCCGGACTCGCGGCCGCCCCCTGGCACGAGCCCGGAACCGAGCACGCGGTGCGGGCGCTGCTGCGGGTCGCGGACACCTTGCGGGCGGCGGAGGACGCCCGGCGGCACATCGCCGGGGCCGAGGAACTGCTCCGCTCCTGGCGCGACAGGCCGGACACCTCCCCCGCCGTCGCCCGCGCACACGACGCCGTCCGGGCCCGAGACACCGACGCCTACCGCGAGTTCGCCGGCGAACTCGCCGAGGTCCGCGAGGCCGTCCGGCTGCGCTCCGCGCACCGGTCCGCCCGCGACGAGGTCGGCGGCGCATTCCCCGAGCTCGCCCGCCGGATCGAGGACGCGCCCCACGACCCGGCCTGGGAGGAGCGGCTGCCCCTCCTCGCCGAGGCCTGGGCCTGGACAGTCTGGCGGGACCGGCTCGAACAACTCACCGACCCCGACGCGGAGCGCCGCCTGACGGCCCGGCTGACCGAGGCGGACGACGAGGCCCGCATCACCCTCTCCCGGCTCGCGGCCGCCCGCGCCTGGCACCGCTGCCTGGGGCTGCTCACCGGCGACCAGTCCCGGGCGCTCGCCGCGTACCAGCAGGCCGTCCGAAGGATCAAGGGCAAGTACCAGCACCGCTACCGCCGCGACGCGCAGGAGGCGCTGCGCGAGGCGCAGGACGCGGTGCCCGCCTGGATCATGCCCTTGCACCAGGTCGCCGAGACGGTGCCCATGGACCGGCCCGGTATCTTCGACGTCGTCATCGTCGACGAGGCCAGCCAGTCGGGTCTGGAGGCCATGCTGCTGAGCTGGCTCGCCGACCGCATGGTCGTGGTCGGCGACAGCAAGCAGGTCAGCCCCTCCAACGTCGGCCTCAAGCAGGACGAGTACTTCCAGTTGCGGGACCGGCTGCTCACCGCGCTGCCGCCGTCGGTGCGCAGCTTCTTCGGGCCCGAGACCAGCTTCTTCGACCTCACCGAGGCGCTCTCGGCGGGGCGCGGCACACTCATGCTGAAGGAGCACTTCCGGTGCATGCCGGAGATCATCTCCTTCTCCGACGAGCTCTGCTACGACGGCCGCCTGCAGCCGCTGCGCCAGTACGGCACCGACCGGCTGCCGCCCGTGCGCACGGTCCTCGTGCCCGACGGCGAGGCCGTGGGCACCGCGCAGCGGCTCGTCAACCACGCCGAGGCGCGCGCCCTCGCCGACGCGGTGGCGGCGGCCTGCGAGAACCCCGCCTACGCCAGGGCGACCATGGGCGTCATCAGCCTGCGGAGCAGCAAGGCCCACCTGACCGAGCTGGAGAACCTGATCGCCGAGCGGGTCGGCTACGAGGACCGCGAGGAGCGGCGGATCCGGGTCGGGGACGCCGAGGACTTCCAGGGCGACGAGCGGGACGTCATGTTCGTCTCCTGCCTCAACTCCGCGACCACCGCCGCGGGGACGGTGCCGGGCGGCTTCACCGGCAAGGCGTACGAGCAGCGGATCAACGTGGCCGCGTCCCGCGCCCGCGACCAGGTGTGGGTCTTCCACAGCGCGCCCGTCGAACGCTTCCACGAGAACGACCTGCGCCGCCGGTGGCTCGACCACCTCGGCCGCCCGGCCGAGGAGGAGCTGCCCACCGTCGACGGTGAGGTGCTGCCCGACGTCAGGCACGAGCAGTTCGACGGTCTCTTCCAGCAGCAGGTCTACCTGGAGCTGACCCGCCGCGGCTACCGGGTGCGGCCCGGCTACCGGGTCGGGCGGCACTCGCTCGACCTCGTCGTGGAGGGCGGAACGCACCGGCTCGCCGTCGCCTGCGACGGGGACACCTACGCGGACGGCGAGGACGCGGGCAGCGCGGCGGCCGTGCAGCGGGACCTGGAGCGGGTGGACTGGGTCTTCGTCCGCGTCCGCGCCAGCCGCTTCCGGTGGGACCGCGAGCAGGCGCTCGCCCCGGTGTGGACCGCGCTGCAGGGCCTGGGCATCGAACCGGCCGGCCCGGAGCCGACCTGGGGCGGCGTACGGTTCGGCACGGCGATCCCGGGCGACGACACCTGGCTGGGGTCGGTGCCGGTGGTCCCCGCGGGGGCGGGCCTGCCGGGGCCGGTGCCGGCACCACGCTCGGTGCCGGCCGCTCCCGGGGCGGAGCCGTCCTCCGAGAGCACGGGCCTTGACGCCCTTGCCGCGCCCGCGCACTCCGGCGCCCGGGTGCACCCCGGCGTGCCGGCGCAGCCCGCGCCGTCCGCCGCGCCGAGGACGCCCGCGGGGGACCGGCCCGTCCCTCCCGCGCAGGCCCCGGCGGCACCCGTCCGCCCGGCGCCGGCCGCGACCGCGGCCGAGAGCGGCGTGTTCCCCGTACGGGAGGTGCCTTTCGGGGTGTACCAGCGGGTGCTCCTGGAGATGCAGCTCCTGCAGAGCGCGCTCGACGCGCCCGACGAGATGCCGCCCGCCGCGGAGCCCGGACAGCTCGTCTTCCTGCGGCGCACCCTCGCCGACCGGCGGGAGCGCAGGCGCCAGCACCTGGTGGCACTGCGAGCGTTCGCCGACGAGGTGTCCGTCGGCGACCCACCGCTCGACAAGGTCGTACCCGGCGCCGTCGTCGAACTCGACTTCGACGGCGTCCCCGACACCGACACCCGGTACGTCGTCGCGGAGATCGGCTCCGCGGACGACGATGTGGTCTCACCGCAACTGCCCCTGGGAAAGGCGCTGTTGTGGCAGACGGTCGGCTCCGAGATCACCTACGCGACCGACGGCCGCAGCCGGACCGTCCGGATCCGGGCGTTGCACGACTGAGCAACCGGCCCGGGCCGGGCTCACGTGGTCACGGGATCGAGCAGCGGACTGCCCTGGCCGTTCCAGGAGACGACCAGGGCGTCCCGCGCCCGGGTGCACGCGACGAACAGGAGGCAGTGCTCGGCCAGCAGGTCCTGCCGGTGCTGGACGGGGTCCACGGCCGCCGGCGTCACCTGCTGGGCGTACGGCAGCACCGACGCGGTCAGGCCCGCCACCGCCACGCAGCGGAACTCCAGCCCTTTCATCGCGTACATCGTCGCCACCCGGACGCCCGGCACCTCCGGGCCGGGCGCGTCCGCCACCGCCACCGCGGCGACGCCCTCCCGACGCAGCCGTGCGACGACCAGGTCGGCCAGGGTGTTGAACCGCACGCAGACCGCGATCTCCGACGGTTTCACCCCCGAGCCGCCGATCCACTCCCGCACCTGTGCGACCACCGCCGTCAGCTCCTCGTCCTGCGAGGCGTACCCGCGGGCCTCCGGTACGCGGCCGTGCAGCAGCGACCGGTAGCCGCGCAGGGAGTCGGGGGACGCGTCGTCGTCCCCGTCCTCGCCGAGCCGGGTCACCGGCTGACCGTCGAGGAGCGACGTCGACCAGCGCAGGATCTCCTCCGTGGAGCGGTAGTTGACGCGCAGCCGCGCCGAGCGTCCGGTGACGTGGATGCCCAGGGTGCGCAGCGACACCCGCGTGTCGTAGATCCGCTGGTGCGGGTCGCCGACCAGGAACATGTCGTCGGGGCCCTCGGCCACGCAGGCCCGCAGCACCCGCCACTGCGACGGATGCAGGTCCTGGGCCTCGTCCACCACGACGTGCCGGTACGGAGGCCCCGCGGCGGCGAGCAGACGGGCCGCCCGGTCGCAGCGCATCGTGTACGTGGCCGCGCCACGGGACGACACGTCCGCGACGAACCGCTCCATCACCCGCCACAGGACGGCCCGCTGCACATGGCCGAGATGGCTGCCCCGGCCGGTACGGCGGGCCCGCTGGTAGTCGGCCAGCGTCCGCAGGTCCTGGGCGAGTACGACGTTGCGGAACTCCTGGCTGAGGAACCGCTCGCTCCACGCTTCCGTCTCGGGCCGCAACGCGCGGTTCCACGCGGCCCGTTCCTCGTCCCTCCGCAACACCTTCGGTGCGCTGCCCCGTGCGTCCTTGATGACCCGGGCGGCCAGCGAGTCGACCGTCGAGATGTCCACCCGCCCCAGCAGGTGGGCCTCGGAGTCGCCGAGCAGCAGGGCGAGGCTGTCCCGCAGGGAGGATGCCATCGCCTTGCTGAACGTGGTCAGCAGCACCCGGTCCGTCGGCCCGCCGGTCCGCAGCAGATGCCGCACGCGGTGCAGTGCCACCACCGTCTTGCCCGTGCCGGGGCCACCGGTGACCTGCGCCGGACCCTGGAAGCCCGTGTGCCGCGCGTACCGCTGCTGGGAGGGGTGGAGGAAGATCCGCCAGCGGACCAGGTCGTCGGCGAGGATGCGCTCCAGCTCCTGCGGTCCGGTCACCTCCACCAGCCGGTGCGGGGTGTTCAGGACGGCCTCGCTGAGCGTGACCGGCTCGCGTTCCTCCGCCGAGCGCACGGTCTGGCCGCGCGAGGCGATCAGCTGCTCCCACACCTCCTCGGGGGGGTGCCCCTATGGGTTTGGTCAAGGAAATCCGGGTGCGTTTGTGTTCGGGCTGAGGTCAGCATTGCCTAGTGTCTGAGGTGCTGTGGGAT